>CALGGR010000058.1 GCA_937915755.1 uncultured Fretibacterium sp.
CAAAGCGCAGCTCGACGCGGCTTACGGGAAGGACGAATCAATAACGTCAAACTGTCATGTAACGGTAGCTTATGCGCCGAACAAAGTCGAGACAGCAAAATACCTTTCTGATCGCTTAGGAGTAACGACAGTGATTAAGGAGCAGGAAAGTATCTCGTTTCAAGGAGGAACAGGAATATTTGCTAAGAAGAGCGTAACGAAATCTCAGCAGGAAGTGCAGAGGGCAGTGCTGACTCCAGATGAGATAATGAGACTGCCCGGCCCGGTGAAAGACGTAGACCAAAATATAACTGAACCCGGCGACATGCTAGTATTTGCGGCAGGATTTCCGCCCGTGTATGGGAAGCAGATACTATACTTCCTTGACAAGACATTTTCAGAACGCTCGAAGATAGATGCGCCAGAACAAAGTGATAAGTTATAAATCTGGAGCTTTTCAAATAAAAGTAATTCAATTTTGCTTTTCTCTGGAAAAATTTGCGTTATAATATACTAACTAGTATTTCAGTCTGGTATAAAATCGAAAGAAGAGGTGAAGAACGTGGAGTTAAAAGCTGGACAAAAGCAAGGCTATGACTGGAAAGAAACAGGCAGAGCAATAGGATTTTACCGTCGTTCTTTACATCTTAGCATGGATGAACTTGCCAAGAAAATGGGTGCTGTTGTTTCCACTATCTCATTTTGGGAGAGGGGTATCAAGGAACCTAAAATATCAAGTCTCGTAGCAACAGCTGAAGCTCTTGGTGTTTCAGAAATGGACTTATTACACCCGTCGGAAGAGGTGAAAAAATGGGCAAATATGTATTTACAAGAGCCTTAAATAAAACGACACCCTAGTATCCAGCTAGGGTGTGTGTCGAACTGCAATTACTAATCTTACCCCGACCAAAGATTGGGATTTTTAATTGCAGGGTTTTTTCTTAACTCTGCAAGTATAACACAGAAAGCCTACAGTAAAATCCCCCCTCACAAAAAAAATCCCAAAACCATCGGACAAAGATTAGAGAGAAAAATTTAGCAGTTCCATTAGTAACGAAGCAAAAATTTTTAATGGAAAGGCGGTGAACGGGCTGATGGAACAGATAAAGGAGAAGCATGAGAATCTAACAATCGAGAGAGTAAGCTACTCTCTTAGTGACTCTCTTGGTGTACATCAGCCTGAAAACATCACCGATAAAAACGGATTAGCTTCTGTTGCTTATTTGGCTTCATGGAGTGAATTTGATAAAAAGACATGGGAAGAAGAATGTTTTGAGCAGGAAGAACACGAGTGGTATGAAGTCTGCTCGGAACTTCCAGCAAGAATAGAATATCTGAGAGAGAATGCGGAAGGCAGAGGATATACTCTTTCAGACTGCCGTGTTTCATTGGCCGAGTACGACAAGCCGGAACTGACCGAGCAAAACATTTCAAGTATTAAGACCTTCTTTCTGCGTATAAATGAGAGCGAAAATTTTTATTACAGTATAGCAGAAGACGCGAGAGAGGCTCTTCTGGAACATTGCCGTCAATATGGAATCCCGACCCCGAACGAAATTCAGTACACGCCAAACGGGTATTACATCAAATGGAATTTAGAGAAAGGATTTTCAGGAAGCGAAATATTATTATGGAAATTCATACAGAGGACATTAAATGAAAAATTAGCCAAAGAATTAGGCACAGACCTAACCGTTTGCGAAGACGCGACGGCGATGCTCTATGTGTCAGGCTTCAAGAATAGTAGTTACGTTGGATTTGATTTGAGCGAGAAAACGCTGACAGTTTATAGAGATGAAAGACTATATCAGTCAGCTCAGGATTTTGTTATCTCCTTGCCGTTAAGCGTGTCAGAAATTGAGGAATATAGAAAGACACGGGTAAAAATCAGCAAATCAGCCCCCAAAGAGGAAACATTACGAATAGAGCTTGACGAGACAGCGAGAAACAAGCTGCTCAGTGCTTCTATTGCCTCCGCGTTTAAGATAGCGGGCATGGAAGGGGACTGCTACAGATTCCGGCAGTATAAGGCAGAAGATGACGAGAAGGGCAAGGCCGGAGACAGACCCAAGAGGAAGAAATATTATGACTGGCTGAAAGTGAACAGCCGTGATAACCGTTACAGATTAAGAGGCGACCGGGATAACTGGATTTCAGCGGCATTATACGGTTACATGAGTAACTCCTATACAGGCGTAGATGCGCTTCGTAAGGAGGAAAGGTACGCGGTATCAATCAACTGCAACTTTGTAATTCTGAAATGGGAGAAGTCAGAGCTTGACTATATCCCCACGCCAGAGGAGGGGAAAGAGCTTGTGCTGTCTGTGTGCCGCAAGCATGGACTGCCCGAACCGAAGATGACGGACACGCGGGACGGGCTAGAAGTGAAATGGTACTGGCAGGACAGGATGACGAAGGAATATCCCGATAGTAACTGGTTCAATCATGACTGGGACAGAATGCAGGAGGAGCTGTACCGAATATTTTGGTATTTGGGAGCGGTTGACAGTAGGCTAAATCGTGGACTGAGTATAATAACGACAATGTTCCGAGTGCCCGGCTCACTGAACACGACGAAGAAACTCAATACAGACGATCGGGTTGTGCGGGATATTCACGAGGGGGAAATAGTAAGCTCCTACAGGGATATACAGCGGATACTTGGACTTACCCCGTCTAAATATGAGCGAGAGAATCCAGAAGAAGCACTGAGGCAAGAATGGGAAGCCTTCAGCCTCAAGAATGGCGGACTAGTTCATGACTGGATGAGAGAAGTATTTATGATCCATCCGTTGACTAGTCGGCACTGGGTATGTGTAGGAGTGATACAGGGCGGAAAGTGGAAGCCGCACTACGAACAGGCTTGCAATCTTCCTAGATACTTGATGAGGCTAGCGGAGACATCTGAATTTAGTCAGCTTGACCTATATGTATCACAGGGAGAATTTCTGAGGTGCAACGACAGGAAGGTAAGTAACCTAGCGGAAATCCGAGTGAACTTTGTGGACTTGGATTACAAGCTGTTGAAACAGTACCACCCCGAAATAACGGAGAACCCGACAGCAGAGGAATGGCAGGAACTTGCTGAAGAACACTGCGCGAGTTATATGCTTCCGCGCCCGAACGCGACAGTATTTACAGGCGGCGGAATGCACCTGAAGTATATATACGAAGACCCATCGACTAGCGCAGACTTGGAGGCTTGGCAGTACGCACAGAAGTTATTGCTAGAACAGTTCCGAACGCTAGGAGCTGACCCAGCGGCTGTAGACGCGGCACGAGTACTGAGGCTTACGGGAACGCAGAACCAGAAGACGAACCCCGAAATCTTGGACAGGAAAGTGCGAGTGATAAGCGCAGAAGCACAGTCAGAGAGAAAGATAACACTGACAAGGCTTATTGAGGGATTAGAGGCATCGAAGCCAGCGAATCCTGAAGTGTTTAATGCACTTGTGGCCGAAAGGAGAAAGAGACCGCCAGAACAGCCGAAGGCGGAAGAGTATACAATCTGCCCTAAAACCGAGAAAGAGCCTCCAGTAGTGCCAGAACAAGTAGAAGCCGACTGGAAGAAGACGATATTGCGGCCTAATTTTGGCAATCGTACATACCTGAGAATTAAGATTGGAGACAATCCAGAGCAAATAATAGAGACGAGCCAGCTTAGAGATGTACTAAGAAAGCATTACGGTACACCGAATGTGAGGGCTTCATTATCCGAGCTTATAAGCGCGAACGTCAAAGCAAGTCCTGCGTATATCCCTAGTAACTATGTTGTGTTATCGAAATGTCTCGGAGCGACATTTGAGGAACAAAGGGCGAATATCTTTAAGCGTTGTTATGGATATAGGGAAGTAGGTATACCGTACCCGAATCAGATAATCCAGATAGGCTCTAAGTTGCTTGTAGTGTGGAAATATATATCAGGTCTGCCCGCCTATGCGCTTTCAAGGTGGGAAGTAACGCAAGAATTTTTATGCCGTCATTTTGAGGATTATGGAGCGATGGAGAAGCTCGAATACCTGACGGAAACGGCGTTATTGCCGATAGCCGGATTTGAGTATGAAGAAGGGCAAAGGGCGAGGCTAGAATATGTATCTAAGAATATTAAATATACATTTGATCAATTAGCGACAGCAGTATTGAATTTTTCACAGGAGGAAGTGAGGAAGTACGAAGAGCAAAAACAGGAAGAGATAGCGAAACAAGCAGCACTGGGTAAGCTGACGAATGAATTAGCCGTATCAATAGCACATACGGAAGGCAACCAGAGCAAATTTATGAGACGGGCATATGAGCGTTTACTGGACATACTGACGCTTTTGGAATTGAGGAAGGATGAGCATGGAGAAGTTCTGCAGGGTACGCGAGAACTGAGTGTATTTTGGGCGTTGGTATGTGCGCGACAGGCCGGATTAATAAGGAGCTATGAAGAATTTAAGGAAACAGCCCAGAAATTTATAGAAATGTGTGGGGTAGAGTTCCAGACGGAATGCCGAGTAGAGACAGTGCAGTCAGCGTTCTGGAAGAATTATCACGTGAGGACATCGACGCTGATAGGTGTACTCCAGATAACGCCAGCCGAGCAGAAGATGATGAAAGTCCTCAAGGGAAAAGAGCCTCGTCAGTGCCGGGCGGAATGGTTAGCGGAACACGACCAAGAGCGTAGGAAACCGTGGCTAGCTTTGAAGATTTCACGAGCGACATATTTCCGAAGGAAGAAGGCCGGGAAGTTACCTTGTGTAAAGGTATATGCCCCGATCCCATTGGTAGAGAAAAAGAGTGAGACAGGTATCTCATATATTATGACTGCCGCATTCGCGGGGGGGGTCATTGAGTTGTGTAGGAGGCATCTGGAGGGATTGGGGGAGGGATTGTGTGTGCGTCAGGTGCGGAAAAAAGTGCCTGTAGGTGTGGTAAAAAGTCTGGAAAGGTGTAGGAGGCTTCACTGGTTGATGGTGAAGTCGAAGTTACTCATGAAGCGTCGTAGGAGGTCTAGGCCGCGTAGGAAGAGAAGGAGGGGCTGTGATGGGTAGTCTGTGTGGGGACTTTAGGAGGTTGTGTGAGGGCTAGGCGTTGGGTCTTGCGCTTGGCTCTTGTGCCTTGTCTGGTGGATCTGGTGAAAGTCGTTGTCGCTGTGTTGGAGGTATTGCTGGGAGTTCGCGAATGTGTGCGTTGGAGGTCTGGTGGGTAGTTCGAGGATGGCAGGAGGGGGGACTTTGTGGCGGTTCGGTTCGGGCTTTGAGCTTCTGTTGACTCTCTCTGTGTCGCTTGAGGTTGCTGGCTCTGTTCGTTGCTGCGGGGACTGTGCTGTGTCCGTGATGTCGGGGCAGTGTGTGTATGCGCTCAATAATGAGTGGTGGTATATAGGGGTATAGGGGGCGGAGCTACGCGAGCAAAATCGAAAAAACCCAATTTTTGCCCCTTTAGGGCCATAACGCATAAATGATATAGAGCGCGAGGGGAGGCGATAATCATGAAGGTACTCAAGGAAAGAGAAATCAGAGTGTCTCTCAGCGTTCATCGAGTTATTGAGGTTAGTGAGAATGATGTTGATCTTGCGGAGGAATCGCCGAGCTTGGTAAATCTTCTTGTCGGTTGGTTAGGGTCGAGAATATCCCGGCTGTTTCGGGCAAAACTCCGGGATGTCCTCAGTAGCTTTGGTGCGTGGTTTGTCGATTGCTTGATTCAATGCTTGCCACGTTAATCACAATTATACAGCGATAGTTGCTTGGCGTTTAATATGCTGGGCAACTATATAATTTAGGGCAGAGTTAAGAGTAAGGAGAGAATGTTACGTTGATCCTGCTAATTGTAGAAAATTTTATCTCACGCTGGCAAGGTAAAGGGAATGAAAAGAGTGATACGCAGAAATTTTGGCTTGAACTTCTGCATGATGTGTTTGATATAGAGCATCCGAGCCTGTTGGTAGAATTTGAGAAGGCAGTAGCATTAGAGCATAGGAGCTATATAGACGCATACATTCCCTCAACCCGTACATTGATAGAGCAGAAGAGTTATGAAGTGAATCTCGATAAAGCAATAAAGCAGTCAGACGGTCAGTCAATAACGCCTTACGAGCAAGCGAAAAGATATTCAGACTGGTTGCCTGATTCTCAGCGTGCGCGGTGGATTGTAGTTTGTAATTTTGAAGAGTTCCGCGTCTATGACATGGAAGAGCCAAAAGCCTTGCCTGAAATTATTAAGCTATCCTCGTTAATAGAGGATTGGCACAAGCTGTCATTTCTAGTGAATGAGCATGTAAGAAGCGCAAAGGAACTTCAAGAAGAAAGGCTGTCGGTAAGAGCGGGAGAATTAGTAGGGAAGCTCTATGACTCGTTGTTGGAACGCTATATAAATCCTGATGAAAAAGCGACACAGCGCAGTCTTAATATTTTCTGTGTGCGTGTGGTATTTCTGCTTTATGCGGAGGATGCCGGATTATTCGAGAAAGGACAGTTTCATGATTACCTGGAGAGTCGGCTGAATGTAGCGCGTGATGCTATGCGTAAACTCTTTGAAGTTCTTGACCAGAAGCCGGAGAGCCGAGACCCGTACTTGGAGTCCGACTTGAAAGAATTTCCGTATGTGAATGGCGGGTTGTTTGCGGAGAAAGATATAGAGCTTCCCCAGCTTGACGGCGAACCGCTGAGAATAATTCTTGAGGACATGAGCGCGGGTTTCGACTGGTCAGGGATCTCTCCGACAATCTTCGGGGCAGTCTTTGAGTCTACACTCAATCCACAGACTAGACACTCCGGCGGAATGCACTATACCAGTATTGAGAACATTCACAGGGTCATTGATCCGCTGTTTCTTGACGGACTGAATGGTGAACTGAATACGATAATCTCCTTGCCGAAATCCCGAAGCCGGACGCAAAAGCTGAGAGCCTTTCAGAAAAAGTTATCCGAGCTGAAATTCTTAGACCCCGCTTGCGGTTCAGGAAACTTTCTGACAGAGTCCTATCTTTCACTGAGACGGCTTGAAAATAGAATTCTGTCGTTGATTTCAAAGCAGATTTCGTTCGCGAGTTCCCGAGATGAGACAGCAATTCAGGTGTCAATATCTCAGTTCTACGGTATTGAGATAAATGATTTTGCCGTAGCAGTAGCTCGCACAGCTTTATGGATAGCGGAATCGCAGATGTGGAATGAGACGAAAAGTCTGATTCTATTTTATGGTGAACTGTTGCCACTGAAGTCCTACAACAATATATTTGAGGGCAATGCTCTGCGCATCAATTGGCAAGAAGTCGTGAAGTCTAGCGAGGTGAATTACATCATAGGTAATCCTCCTTTCGTAGGACAGTCTGTGCGAACAAAGGAACAGTCTGATGATATGGCGTTTATTTGGGGCAAGGGCGAAATCGAAACCAAACTAGATTATGTCATATGCTGGTACAAGAAAGCAATGGACTACATCAAGGGAACAGCAGTAAGAGCAGCATTTGTATCGACGAACTCAATTTGTCAGGGCGAATCCGTACCGACATTCTGGAAGAAGATGATAGAGAACGGAGCGGTAATAAACTTTGGGTATAAGCCTTTTGTATGGAGTAGTGAGGCAGTAGAGGAAGCTGCTGTTCATTGCGTGATAGTAGGTTTTACGGGTTTTGAGAGCGGCGAAGTGAAGTTTATCTATGACAAGAACGGCAAAACTGAAGCCACGCATATAAACCCATATCTTTATGATGCGCCGGATATATGGATAACGAACAGGATAAACAAACCGAGAAACGGTCTGTCGAAGATGACAACAGGAAGCCCCCCGACAGATGACGGCGGGTTGCTAATGACAGCGGACGAAAAGCTATATTTGGAGTCGAAATATCCTGCTTTGACTAGATACATAAGGCCGTTTGTTGGTGCTAGAGAGTTTTTGCATGGTAAGGTCGGAGAGTTTTCGCGTTACTGCCTGTGGTTCAAGGACGGCAACCCCTCAGATTATGCGAACATACCAGAGGTAAAGGTTAGGCTTGAGAGGGTGAAAAACATTCGTGAACGTAGCAATGCGGACAGGATTCAGAAAATGGCCTATTATCCGTACTTGTTCTGCCAGAACAGACAGCCTAGTTCCACGTATCTTGTGATTCCGAGACATTCATCCGAGACCCGCAGATATATTCCGATCGGTTTTGTGTCGCCTGAAATAATAGCTGGCGATGCTTGTAGCATAATTCCCGACGTTTCGATTTATGAGTTTGGTGTGCTGACTTCAACTGTTCATATGGCATGGGTGCGCGTTGTGGCAGGACGGCTTAAGAGTGATATTCGTTACTCCCCGGCGGTATATAACAATTTTGTGTGGCCTTTTCCGAGTGAGAAGCAGAAGGCTAGAATCGAAGCTACAGTACAAAGGATTTTGGATGTTCGTACGCAATTCTCTGAAAGTTCGTTAGCAGACCTTTATGCGCCATTAACGATGCCGGAAGAGTTGCTGAAAGCTCACAAAGCTAACGACGTAGCAGTGTGTGAGGCATACGGCTGGCCAAAGGACATAAGCCAAGAAGAAATTGTGCGGAGGCTGTTCGGGCTGTATCATGAGCTGACTGCATGATTTATGGGAGAGTCCCGATGTCTTGGACATTGATGAAGCTACTGATAGGCAATGCTGGTATCATCAAATTGTCGTAAACGCTTGCTGGTTTACTCCTGTAATTGGATATTTTCTGTTTGAGGGCATCGATAGATTGTACCCCGAAGAGACTGAAGACTTTTTCACAGAACTTACGTGAACGAAGTTTTTGCCATATGGAATAATCTGTATCAGAGTATATGTAGCATACGGGATACCATGATGGAGAATCTTCAATCCCTAGTTCTAGGCCGTCAAGTATCTGAAATAGGAAGAGGTCTGCATAAGCTATTGCTTTCCTTGAATAGATAGGTTGTATCTCTCTTTCTATGCAAATGATATGTCCTATTGGCGTTATTTGTTGCTTTAATTCTGGAGATGATTTCTTGATTGATGGCTCTAATTCGTATGTTTTGAACCAGAATGCTCCGTAACTACTTGGTAGTGTTTCCTCGCTTAGAGGAGACCTCCTGAGAAAGTAAGTGTGAACGAGTAAATCGTGAATGTCGGAGAACATCTCGTGATACAACAGATAAGTCATGGAGCACAGGAATAATTCCCATACGTGCAACTTGAAGATGTCGAAGCTGTAAACGTTGCAACCATTTGCTTGTGGTTCGAAGAAATGCAGATCGCATAGCGTGTTGTAGATATGCTCGAAAGCTCCTGCAAGAAACTCACCGAGAGCGATTTTATCACTTGTAGCGAGTAGTTCTAGGAATTTAAGAAAGTAGCTTCTATTTTCGTTCATGGCTCTGAAGTCGTCTAAAAATCTATCAGGTATGAAGTTGTCCTTCCTGTAAAACCCCTTGAGGGAGTCTAAATAGAGATTTATGAAGTCATCAGCTGTATTTTTGTTAACGCGCTTGAAATCATGAGCTTCTAATTTTCTAATGGCCTCTCTCATCGGTAATAGGAACGTGGGTTCTTCCTTGAAGATATCTTCGGGGGGAGTACCGAGCGCAGGTTTCCTGTTTTCTGGTTGTTCATAAATAATCCTAAGTAGTTGATTGTACCCACTTTCATAATGTTCATCGGAAAGATTAATATACATTTTGCTTTTGAGATACGCAGGAAGGAATGGCTTTTCATCATCGTCAACTTCGTCAACTTCGATGATGATAGGTATAAATTTTTCTTGTTGAGTGTCGTTATACACTTCATAGGATATTACCGTAGTCTCAGCCCCTACTCCGCCCTTTCTAGAATCTGCTTTTTTAGCGTAAGATTTATCGCAGATCATGAGGACTCTGTCAATTTCTTCGTCTTTAACAGACCGTTCCATGAAGGCATACATGTCTTGACCTGGCTTTAAGTCCCATATATCAATAACGACATTAATCCCATCTCTGAGCAGTGTTTCAGCAAGTTCCCTAGTAATAGTTCTTGTAGTTTCCGAGTCCCAACTGTACGAGATAAAAATTTTGGGGGTTCTGTCTAGCATAGCTTGTGTAACACATTCCTTTCTGTACTACTATACTGATTGTGAAGTTCTGTACTTTTGTTCAGCCTTAGCTCTGCCCAGAGTAGCTCTGCTAATGCCAGTCATAGCGGCAACTTGCTTGTAAGAGTGA
>CALGGR010000059.1 GCA_937915755.1 uncultured Fretibacterium sp.
TTATGGAGCTAGAGGACACCGCCTACCGGCATGGAGTATATCCTCTTCTGCGTGGTATGGATAGGAATTTGCGAGAACAGAAGGACAGCCTTAATGACTTAAGCCGAGAAGCCGGAGCACACTTCAAGTTATTAGAGCGCGATATATGCTCGGTAAAAGAAGATATAAGCAGCATAAAGGGTACAGTGTCCGAAGTTGAAGGCAGAGTGTTATCACTTCGGGATGATGTATCAGACGTGAAAGGGGACGTAAAAGCCCTGGAAGTGAAAACAGATGGTATAGACAAGCGTATAGAAGACCTAAAAGAAAATCAAAATAAATGGTTTATGGTGCTTGGATTTCTGATAGCAGCATTGCCGATACTGTTGCCATTGATAGAGAAATATATCAAATAGAAGGAGAGATATAGATGAGCACGTCAACATGAGATGAACGGCAAGCGGCATTAGAGCTGTTCGGTATACTGTTAGTGCTAATCCCGATAGCAGTAGAGCTAATAAGCAGACTAACGACAATAGCGAAGTAAAGAGAAGCCCGCCCCTGAGAACCAGAGGCGGTTAATTTTAATTTAGAAGGACAAAGTATATTTCATGCGCTGATAGAACTTGTCAGCTTTTCGCAAAATCTTTCGTTCCTCTCTAGGAAGCCACTTCAAGAAGCGCATTTGTTCAAAATCATCAAGGCCGTACATTGGGTTCATAGAACTGACCGAAGCCTCCAAGCCTTTATCAACGCCTCCTGCCCTGTAAAACTCCTTCAAGTACTTGCGCATCATCTTCTTATCGCCGAAGTGAGCAGCAGTTCGAGCATTATAGAGAGCCTCACCCTGTTTAGTCTGAGCAAAGCCGTCATAAACTCTGCCTAGTACCTGTTCCTGAAATTGTCTCTTTCTGGAGAGGATGTACCAGTAAGCAGCCTCTTCGGTTTTCTGAGTACTGGCGATACTGCTGGACAACTCCCAAGCCGGAGCATGAGGTTTGCCTGTGAGCACTTTGTAGTACCAATCGAGAGCGAGGGACTGAGCGACATACTCCCAATTATCGCGGATACTAGACGGGTGCTCAACGTCAGGATACAGTTTTTTGCCTGTGAGGAGTTCAACAGCACCCTTGAAGAACGGGTTGAAGTTATTGATGAGCTTGCTTAACGGTCCGTCGGTAATTCTGTTCGCAAGTTCAGTGAAAGTAATGCGACCGTCAAAAAGCTCCTTCAAGTCTCTGGGTAAAGTCTCAACGCCGATAGTCTCGAAGAAGTCGAAAGCTGAGCCTAAACGGTTTAAGTAGAGAACTTCACCAGTGCGTTCGTTAGTGTTGAGTGTCAGGTGCGGTTGTGCTCGAACGTCCGGAGTGAGTTTAGCGTCATTCTCGCCGTTTAGCTTGTTGAATATGGAGAGAATGAGCATGAGAGGAGCAGCGAGAGCCAGAGTAATAGCGAACCTCATAGCATAGACGGGAGAACGTCCGAGCTTTCTGAAGAGCTTACGGAAGTTGCTGCTGTCGTCCTCGTCCCAATCGCCGCCGTTATTGCCTTTAGGAGGTTTATTGCCGTTACCGCCGCCGCCGAAGAACCGGTTAATGAAATCATCGCCGTGCTTGCGTATCCAGTATTCAAGGTAACTGTTACCGCTCCAAATATTTCTGTACATCTGAACGGAGCGTCTGAAATTGACTTCAACCCAAGAGATGAAGGACATCCAAGAGTTATCACGAAGCCACTTAGTATTCTGGCTAATCTGGTCATACGCACCTAAAGTCTCATTAGCCATCTTGAAGGCCATATCGTAAATGTCGCCTCTAAGTGCGTTGACTTCATCAGGTTTGCTCATGCTGTAGAAAGCCGGATTGCCGTTATTCTCTTTGAGCATGTTGACGTAAGCGAGGAAGGAGGCATAACGCAAAATAGCTTCTCTGAACTCAGTAAGTTTAGTTGCGAGCTTCATATATCCCTTAAACATGTTGAGTGTCATTTTGAGGGGGCTGATATGCTTTTTCTCTGATAGCAGATTAGCGAAGTCCTGCAAGTCTTCCCAGTTATGGAGTAATTCTTCTCTGCTTTCAGCGGTTAAAGCTCCGCCGCGTTTCTGGAACTCAGCGAGAAGTCCCGTAGCTTCCCCGCCATGAATGTATATCTTCTTTAGTTCGTTGAAAGCCTGTTTTACGTACATTAATGCTTCAGGGTTACCCTGTAGCACAGCCTCCAAGTCGCCGAAGAAGTTGCGCCAGTTGTACTTGATGACGCGCCCGCTGACAGGAGAGAAGAGCACCCAAGATTTGAATGCGCTCATAGCCTTTCGGGCAGCCTTGCCTAGCAGACCTTGAGGAGTAGATTTGCCCATGTCGTTAAGTGTCTTAGCCAGAGCGGACGGTATGACCCATAGCTGTTTGTCTCCGCCCATAGAGAGGGCATTACCGATGTCGGAGAGAGGCATACCGAGCAGTTCATCAATATTCTGCTGAGCAATCATCATGACGTTTTCGGGGACAGACGACGCGGAGAAGATGAGCTTGCTGTCGACAGGCGACCAGATGTCGTAATCATCAGGTATCAAGTCCTGCCATGTAGTGAACTTTTTGCCGAGCATCTTCTTAAGGTTACTGTCTTTATGGAGGCCAGAACGGATGAAGCGTTGAGCAGCGGCTTTAGGTCTGCCATTATCCTGAAGACCCGCGAGCCAGCCGACATAACGTGTGAACTCATCGCGGTATTTGGGCGGTAACTGCTCCAGAGTGCCTGCCATAGTCATAGCATAGAGGACTTCACGCCATTCATGATTATCGCCTTCCGGTAAATCGCCCTGTTTAGCCATCTTGAAGAGCCTAGCGACAGATTGAGCCTGTTTTCTGTTTAGAATGCTGTTGAGCTGTTTGTTAGCGGCTTCGAATAAGTCCTCATCATTGGAGTAATTATCTTTGAGTGTGTCAATGAGCTGTGATAATGCCTCGTTTTTATTGCGTTCAAATGCTTGCCGTTTGAGGTCTTCAGCGATGTCGTAAGCCTCTCTGAGTTTAGCGAGAGTATGAAGTATCTTAATATCGCCGTTCATGCGTGCCCAGACTTCGCCCATAGCAGTAATCCAGTCAGAAGAAATATCTTTTTCAGAGCCTTCACGGTGTTTGAGGTAACCGCGTTTTGTGGGGTTGCGTAAAGTAGCTCTTGAGCCGCCATGAGCCTGTTCGAAGTATTCAAGTACGACATGCCTGAAGTAGTGTTCGCGTTTTAGCTTGTCCCTAACGTTATAGAGGTGCAGTGTGTCGGCAGCATCAGCGAGGTCATGAGCTAGTTCACGGCCTAAGATTTCAGCTTTCTCGATAGCGTCAGCAACGGCGTTGTTACGGTCAACTTCCTTCATGATTTTGCTGTATTCAGCTTCGAGAGTATCAGAACTGAAGCCCCACGGCAGAGCAGCATTCTCGTCAAGTTCTTTAGTCTCGTGGAGGTCAAGCAACTGCATAGCCCTAGAGAACAAATCGAAGTCATCATCATTGAGTTTGTATGTGATAGCGCGCATACGTTTGACGGTGTCCTGAACGTCAGTTTTTCTTTCTCTGTTTAGCTTGCGCAACAATTCCTGAGCATATACGAGTTCTTTATGTCCTGCGAGTTCCGGTAAATCACTTCTCCAGCCTTTAATGGCATCATGAGCGAACCGAGCGACACGGTCAAGTAATCTTCCTTTATTAACCTTCTTGGAGGACTGATAGCGTTCTTCAGTATCAGGGTTATCGAAGGCATAAGGAGAAGAGTTGATGTAGGGGTTCTCGTCAGGGTCAGGTCTGAAGAATGGGTGAACAGCATAGAGTTTCTCACTGTCTGGGATATTTGAGTTAATATCGTCAGAAGTTTCCTCCATGATGTCATTTGCGAAGCGGCTGACAACGACACGTAATACAGGATTTTCCTGAATGAGTTTATTAAGTATAGAGTTATTCCCGCTGGGCAGGAAAATTCTTCTTTTGCTGTTGATGATTTCAAGAATAGCCCCGTTTTGCGTAAGTGTTTTCTCTTGGAAGAAGTCGAAGTTGAGTATTTCGAGCCTCTTTTCACCATTTACGCGGGAGAATTTGAGCTTCAGGTTATTGGAGAGAGTAGCCACCATGCCCTGCTGATTGAGTTCAGAGAGTAGTTGTTCAACGGAGTACTTTTTGCTGCTGTCATACTGAACGCCTAAAGCATAAAGAGTTGTCTTGAGGTCTTTTTCAGGTATAAGTCTGCCCAAGAAACTTTTACCGTCATCAGTAGTAACCCTCTGAACTCTGAGATTAGATGTGCCTAGACGTTTCCATATGGGTAGCAGAACACCTGTAATCATATGCCGTTTTTCTGAGTAAGTAGGAGGCAGCTGTTTAATCTGTTCGTTCCAAATTCTTTCAGCGTCCGACTGATTGAGTTTAGTGAAGTGCCTTAACTGTCTTGGGGACTGATTATTGAGGATATAGTCCGAAGTCTCAGTAGTTCCTTTTCTAGGGTTGACGTAGTAGAGAGTGAATGCTTGAGATGTTATACCGTCTTCAATCTCAGTTTTGCTTCTTTTGCGAGGTACAGCGGCAACGATTTCGCCTGTATCCATGAGGTAAAATGCACTAGGTTTTTTGCTCATAACGTTATCCCAAGTACGAGGATTGAGAGCTTTGACGAGTTCCAGTTCGACATATTTAGTTTCAGTGCCGTATTCTCTGTTGCGGTTAATGGTAACTTCCTGAAGTATATTGATTTTGTCAGCCCTGATACTTTCAGTACGTCTATCAAGAGTGCCAAGAGTTTGTGCGATTTCCTTACTACGTTTTGAGCACTCGTTAAAGCGTTCAAATAATTTTTTCTGTTCAGCGACTTTCATAGAGAGAATACGGTTAAGGAAGCGTGTAACGTCAGGGATATTATTTTTGCCGTTTGACGAGAACATATCCGGGTTAAAGCCAAGCTGTTCAAGGACTTCGTCAGGGTTAGGGAACTCCGGATATTCGCCGCGCAGTAAATTGATGAAGAGCTGTTTAACCGCGTCCTGCATGTAAGTAGCTTCAAGGTTATCATCTTCTGAAAATAGCCCTTGAGTAGTCATTTTGCGTTCGCCGGTAGTGAGAGCACCGAGCTGAAACAGTCTTCTTGCGATGCTAGAGATAAAGCGTTTCTGTCCCGGCACGTCAGTAGTAACGAGTACATATTCCGGCTGGTGAGCTTCATTACTTCTGTGAGTTCTGCCAAGTCCCTGCATGGCTTTATCAGCTCTCCATCCACCTTGAAGGAGGTAGTGAATGCGTTTCTGTTGGTTCTTAATGTCGTTGCTTGCGTGATAGCTAGCCCCCGTGCCGCCTTTTTCGGAGAATATGAGTATGCGTTTTCTTCCTTCGTTGAAGTCGTTGATTTCCGCCTGAATTTTTCTGTCATTTCTCTTTTCTTCAACTCTTTTCCCGTTAGCGTCAAAAACGAAGCGTCGAGAACGTCCTGTAACTTCAGCGACAGCATCAGGGCCGAAGTGGTCAATGATGAGGTCAAGAGGACTTTCAGGGAATTGCTTTATGGAGTTTACTTTAGCGATGAGTTCATCACGCATACGTACAGCTTCTAGGTTCTCTACTGGTTTCCCATAACTGTCAAGTACCGGCCTTGTTTTTACTTTCCCGTCTTCGTCCTCGTATTCTTCCATCATTTGGACAGGGAAGCAGGTATTAAGGAAGTTAAGCATAGTTTCTTTTGGAGATATATCGAGGTCTTCATATGAAATTTCCTCACCTTCTTTTGCCGACTGTTTGAGTTTGTCGAGAGCGTCATTCTGGTTAGCCTCAAAGGTGTTAGTAAGCTGAATGACAATAGAATTACCAGCTTCAAGCTGTTTATCGATGTCCTGTATCATGGCAGGAGTTTGCATGGTAATAATGATTTGGTTGAAGAACCTTTGATTAGCCCCCCAATATTTACTAGTAGCACTGCCAATCCCTTTATTTTTTTCACCGCCGCACAATGCAATAGCTTTGTCCATATTCATATGTATAATCTGCCAGCATTCAGCGACTGTATCATAGACAGCAATTTGATGTGGATTAAGGTTGTGTAACATAGTCCTGAAAGTAACGCCGTCCATAGACAGACTTCTAGCATTAAACAGCCCCATAGCTTTGAGGTCTCTAGCAACGAGTTCCATAGCAGCCGTCCCGCCTTTATTGATGGAGGACACGAAGTCTTCAGCATTAGTAAAGCCGCTCCCGCCGACAGAAGAGTTACCCCACAGCCCTAAACGTTTGAGCATAGCCAGATTACGAACTTCCGTAGCTCCAGTAGCGGAGACATAAAGCACTCTAGCTTCAGGGAAGGCATCAATAAAATCACTTGTATTAATGGCAGAAACGGCAGCTTTAGTTTTGCCGAACTTTTTCTTTTGAGGCAGTACGTTATTGACGTTATGGCATTCATCGAGGACGATAACGCCATCGAAGTCTTCACCGAGCCAATTTTTGAGCTGCTGAATTCTTGCGCCTTTCATGTAGCTGTAAGCAGTAAATATGATACCTTTATCCCTTTTAGCTAGTTTTTTGTCAGTGATACCTTCCTGAGCAAAAATATCATCAGGATTATTCTCAAGTCCTGCCCAGTCTCTTTTAGCGTCTTTAATGAGAGAATGTTTATCGCTAATCCAAACAGCTTTACCCTTGCCGTATCCGTGAGCTAGAGCGTCCATGATGATAGCTGCAATCTCGCGTCCTTTGCCTACGCCAGTTCCATCGCCGATGAAGTATCCTCTTCTTGAACCGTCAGGGTTTTTGTATCTGAAAGACTGACCTGCGTATATAACTGGAACGATTTGTGCATTACTCAACAGTCCTTTTTCTTGAATGCGGGCAGGAAGTTTAGGGATATATGAAGCAGGGGGCATATCAACGGAGCGCATAGCAGTACTTTCATCAAGAATGCCTGGATGTTCAGCAAAGCCGGTAAAAGTAGAATGGTATCGAGAGTTGATAGAGAGTTCTTCAGTGTCCGAAGCGTCAACATCATCGGTATTATCTTTAGATATAGGGCTTTTGCTGTGTTTGTTGTCTGCGATATTTTCAGCTTCAATTTCTTTTTGAGACTTAAGGGAGATATTTAATCCAGTTTTGGAGATATTCTCAATATCTGTAATAGATGTTTTATCGCCTCCCTGTTCAGTCTCTTCCTCAGTTTTAGGCTTTCTCCCGCGCTTTGGCTTTTCTGTTTTGTCCTGCGTCTGTTCAGTGTTAGCAACGGCGGTTTTTCTCTCTGTCTGAGTTTCTTTCTTTTCTGGCTGTGGAGATGGTTTCTCTGTATCTGTCTTTGTTTCTTCGGGCTTGTTATTCTCCGCATTATCAGTTTTCACCGCTGGAGCTTGAGTTTTCTGTGCTGTCTGCGGCTTGTTGTCTGTATCTGTAGTAGCTGCCGTTTCAGGTTCAGGATTTCGTGTATCAGCTTCAGGCTCTTGTGTTGCAGGTTGAGTGTCTGTGCTCTCGTTATTATCGGAGAGTTCTTGATTATCCTGCTGTCTTTGCGGTTTAGGGCTTGTGTTGATGTCTTCGTCCTCTGCCTCAGTATCTTCATCTTCTTCGGTGTCTTCGGTGTCCTCATCCTCATAGTCCCACGGTGTTTTAAGCTGTTCAGGGTCAATGTGAAAGTCAGTTTTCACATACTTATCGCCGTTCTCTTTCTCCCACTCTTTGATGTCAGGAATATCCTGCTGAATGTCGGCTAAATCATTGATGACCTGTGCGAAGTCATCATCAGACTGTAAGCTGCCGTAACTGGCGGTAAAAGTGCCGTCTTTAGGGGTAGGGCCGTTATTATCGATAACGACGATAACGTTACCGAAAGTAGTACCGTATTTCTTGTAGTTGCTGCCGTCAATGAGAATATTAGCTCTGACGTTGTATTTTCTCTTAATGTGCTTCCACCAATCCCTGAAAGCTGGAGCATCATCAGCCATGCCTTTACCGAGAATAGCGACTAACCGGCCGTTAGGTTTGAGTATCTGCAAAGCCTGTTCAATGTGCTTGATAGAGTTGCGAGTATCGCGCTGACCTTTTATGCGTCCCGCCGTAGCGGAGAAGGGAGGGTTCATGACGACGCGGTCAACAGCAAGAGGAGTTTCATCATCACTGATGAACTTATCGTTATACGCCTTAATTTTTGGGGCAAGAATGTTGCCGATATGTTCAGCGTTCTCCCTGAGTACCTTACCATCAGCATACGGGTCGTTTAAGTTAATGACATTGAGATCAAAAGCGTCCAGTAAGTCAGCTCTTCTATTATTTAGCTCGTTAAGGATAAGAGCCCCTTCATCGGCATCAGCAAAGACAGCCAAGCCGCCCAAGCCAGCAGAAGGTTCAAGAACGGTCTGAACGGGTAATATGTTAGAGAGCCAAGCCGCGAGGAAAGCGAGAACGGGAGGAGTAGAGAACTGCTGAAATTCATTCTGTTCTTCAGTTCTATTGCGCTGAGTTGGTATGAGTTCCTGAATTTTAACCAAGTCCCGCAGTGCCTCTAGCAGCAAGTACCCGTCTTCAGCATTAGTATTAGCTTTACCATCGTAACTATAATCGCCTTTGATGAACAAATTAATGCCCAGCTCCATAGCGTCATAAGCATCTTTAGGAGTGTATTTGCCCTGCCCCTGAGTACCGCCGAA
>CALGGR010000060.1 GCA_937915755.1 uncultured Fretibacterium sp.
TAGATTTACGAAAGTAGACACTAACCGCGCATTCTAGCGTAGCCCCGAAAGGGACAGAAATTCTTGCTGGTGACAGTAAGGCCCCGCATGAGGGCAAACGTTCCCTCGTGTTTAGGAGAAGCACTCGCACCTGTATCTGTATACTGAGATTAGGCCGAATATACAGACAGGCAGTCCGGCCAATTAAGACGGCTGGAAGCACTCGACTTTAGTCGTGTGAGGCTTCACATTAGAGAGCAGGAATTAACTCTTTTTGAGGCTGAGGAATATATCGACTGTAAGGATGTATTTACGCAAGCTGATAATGCCCGGAAAACAATAAGAGGAATAATAAGGGACTCTTATGGGAATATTAACAGCATCGTAGATACAGGATGGATTATGATTCCTGAAATCTCTCTCATACACGAGGAACTTAGTAAGGGAAACACCTCGCTCCGAAATAAAGAAAAACGTGAAGAGCTATTAACTTCCGTTACCGACATACATAAATTCGAGCAGGATAATAACATCTATTACTTTGTAGGAGCAATCGGAAACGGAATGAATCGTACACTGCACATGGCAGCCAATATTCGCAAGATCGAGCCTTGGGGTGATTCACCAAATTTGTTTGACAAACTCTTGCCGCTAATGAATGTAAATTTTGTCAGAAACGAACAGCTTACAGTTGTTCCATTTCCATTCAAGTATCTCAGGGAATATATACAAACCGTAACTCTGTAGTAAACTTTTAGTTAGTTTCGCACGCATGCAGGAAGCCTTTGCTTCTATCAAACCAAATATGGAAGGAGACGCATTAAACTCAAATGACACGTAGAATCACATCATACCTTACGATTATATTTTGCCTGTATTTCATATTGCCATGTTACGCTCTAGACGGCTCATCAATGCCCGATCAAGCCACACTTTCAGCCAACAGAATGCGCTTCGACGCTGAAACAGGAGACTTCCTGGCAGATGGCAACGTCATAATCACAGCAGGCGACCTCAAGCTCACAGCCCCTGAAGGTTCAGGAAACGTAGACGCGCGGATCGTGAACTTCGATAAAGGCATAACAGCCTCAGGGAAATGGTACGGCGACAAAGTTAATCTCAAAGCCGGAAGGGTCTCGCTCTCGTTTCAAGACATACCAAGCTGCAAGTTTCAGGGCGGCGTAAAAGGCAGCATGGGTACGATGAATCTTGATGCTGACCGTCTCACCATCACAGGTGCAGGTGGAATTGACCAACCTTCAGGAAAAGACACGCAGACGAAATTCTGGATCGTAAATGCTCGAAATCTTGAGGACAGTTCGAGAGGATTGAGTTTCGGTGCTAACTCAGTTGAAGGACTGCTCAGGGCTGGAGAGCTCCACGAACTTATCGCAAAGAAAAGCGTATGGCTCAAAGGAAAGCCCAAAGCTCAGGGTGAACCAGTAAGTCTCAAAGGCGACAACGCACTCTACTCGCTCGAAAGAGGCAGCGTCGTAGTGAGCGGCCATGTCATCGCAGTACAAGGTGGAAGGACTCTGAAATCGGACTCGGTTGTATATTTCCCGGATCAGAACAGAGTCGAGGCTCTCGGAGGATTGACACGAAGGACACAGAGCGGAGCAGTAAGTTCCGACCGCGCTGAAATAACAATCGACATCAACCGTGAGCGCAAGAAACAGGATTCACAGCAGACCATAAAGATTGAGCCAGCTCCTAAAGAATCGAAGCCGGCAAAATCTCAGCCAAAGAAGAAATCTTCATCATCAACTACAAGGAAGACACGCAAGAAATGAGCGGGATTAAGGGACTCACAGCCTCAGATTTGCGCAAAGGCTACAATGGACGGCTCGTCGTAGGCGGGGTAAGCATAAACGTTGACGCTGGGGAGGTCGTTGGACTTCTTGGCCCAAACGGCGCGGGAAAAACTACGTCGTTCTACATGATTGTCGGGCTAATACGTCCTGACTCCGGCCTCGTTATGATTGACGGCGAGGAAATTACGGGACTTCCTGTCTACGAACGCGCAAGGAGGGGAATCGGATACTTGCCGCAGGAAGCCTCAGTTTTCAGGAATCTCACAGTCCGAGAAAATATCGACCTCGTATGGGAGGAAACTGGAAAGCGAAAGAAAGCCAAAGAGCTGACCGACGAATTGCTTGAACAGTTCAAGATTACGCACATTGCTGACACTAAGGGCTATGCGCTCTCAGGAGGCGAGAGAAGGCGTGTCGAAATTGCCCGCGCACTTACGTTAAAGCCTAAGTTCATATTGCTCGATGAACCATTCAGCGGGATAGACCCGATTGCAGTCGCCGATATTCAGAGCATGATTCACGAACTCAAAGCTCAGGGCTACGGAATACTAATCACCGACCACAATGTCCGTGAGACTCTCTCAATAACCGACCGGACATATCTCATACATGACGGTAAAATATTTCTGTCAGGCTCGCCGGAGGAAGTTGCCGACAATGAGCTTGCAAGGAAATTTTATCTTGGTGAACATTTCGAATGGGAAGGGGCGCATCATCATCAGGAACAGTAACAAGAATCACGGACATACACTAACCCTGAAAATCTCAGGAATAACGAGTGAAGGTGCGGGAATTTCACGGACTGAGCAAGGAGTTGTGTTTGTTCACGGGGCATTACCAGGCGAAAAGGTTGCTGCAAGAATTGTGGCTAGAAAGAAGGATTTTGCGATTGCTGATACGGTTTCGGTTGAAGAAGAATCACATGGCCGGGCTGTGCCTAAATGCAAGTATTTTGGAAGATGCGGGGGCTGCCAGCTTCAGCACGCGGATTACGCCACACAGTTGAAGCTGAAGGCCGGAATAGTTCGGGATGCTATGACGAGGCTCGGAGGTTTCCCGCCGGAACTTTTTGATGGCCTCAAATGCGAAGCGTCGCCGGAATATTGGGGTTACAGGAACAAAGCTGCATTTCCGGTTCAGGACATTAACGGGCGTATTGCTACCGGATTCTACCGCGCCGGGACTCACAGGCTCGAATTTATCCGAACGTGCCCTGTGAACGCAAAGAGGCTCAACGAGATGTATTCGAGGATTCTTGAGGGCCTTGAGGAGAATCGCTGCCCATTTGATGGCTATAACGAGGCAAATCATACGGGCAAGCTGCGCCATATAATCGCACGTACAGGGATAAACACGGGAGAGTCGCTTCTTTCGTTCGTGGTAAACGGGAAACTTTCGGCGAAAAGCGTGAAGGCTCTCGCATCATTGGGAAACTTGGCGCGTCCTGACACTCTCACATTGAATCACAACTCGAAGCCCGGCAATGTAATACTCGGGACATACACGGAGAACTTGACGGGTTCTGGGCTAATCTCGGAGCGTCTTGGGAAATACCGTCTGGCTTTCGACACGGCCTCATTCTTTCAGGTCAACACGGGGCAGGCCGAGAAACTTTTTTCTTATGCCTCATCAATGGCTAAGGGTGCGAAAAATGTTCTAGAACTCTACAGCGGTGCCGGGTCATTGACGTGCTGGCTTGCTGAAAATGCTGAGAGTGTTACGAGCGTTGAGGAGTACAGAGGCGCAGTGAAGATGGCTGCTCGGAATCTTGAAGCCAACAATTTCGGGAACGTCAGGGCATTGTGCGGTAAGTCTGAAGATGTCATCGCTGAACTTTCTGACAAGTACGATGCTGTTGTGCTTGATCCTCCGCGTGATGGCTGCGACAGGGCTGTGATTGAGGCTGTAAGTAAATTCGGAGTGAGGAAGGTCGTGTATGTATCATGCAATCCTGCGACACTTGCGAGAGACTGCAAGATTCTTGCGGGGCATGGGTACGGGTTGGAAAGCGTGAGGGCATTTGATATGTTTCCGCAGACTGCTCATGTTGAGACTGTGTGCGTACTTTCGAACTAACGCTAATCTCTCTTCACAACAAGCTGTTTATTGCCGCCCGTAGTTTTTCTATCTCTGATTGCAGCGAAGAAATCCTTTCCTTGAGAATGGCATTCTCGATGACGATAGCCTGCCTATCATCGCTTTGCTCCGGCGAATTTGGCGATTCAGCAAACACAGTTTTTTCGGCTTCAGACGGTTTGCTGGTTTTAATCAGTTCAATAGATGTGATTGATTCTATCGGTATATCTTCGGTAATATGTTCATGTTTATTCTCGTTAACGACTTCTTTTTTCCGGGCGAGCTTCCGTTTAGAATCTTTGTCCTGAGCCTGGCTTGCTGGTTTGGACGGCTGCTCAAGTGTTTTCTTCTTCTCCTGTTGAAGCCAGTAATGGATAAGTTTGGCGTTAACTCCAATTTCGCGGGCAACACTCGCAACACCAAGTTCTTTGGTCATCGCAATGATCGTAGCCCTTTCTTCCTCGCTGAAATCCTTGGAGCCTTTCATGGCATTAGAGCGTTTGCTGTCAGTTCGTTCTTCAGTTTGTGACGTTTCAGATTCTCCAGCTTTATCGGTTTCGGCTGGAAGTAGTGTGTTGTCTGCTATGTCGTCCATACTCATAATGCCGTTAATATCTCTCTTTCTGTCATTTTGCTTTTAATTCTAACACACGAGGCACTGCTACACTTTACGCCTCTGAAGACGGCATACTACATTCCTCCGGCAAAAATGATATTGTCTGGTCCTACTTTATGACTGCGATTCTGATTCTTCCTTCAGTTGCGGTTGCAAGTACGACATTACATTGTCCCCCTTTAGCATCGTACACGTTTATTGTGGCACCTACAGTGAAAAGATGACGATTCACGTTATAATTCCTTGAGCCTTGTAAGTTGTAGCTGCATCCGTCTGAGGCTTTGAATGAAGTGTCTTCAGAATACAAATCTCCCCAATTTATAGTAACTGAGTTGGTACCGACTTTCATAGTGAAACCCTTATGTATACGTTCTGCTTTATCTATCTGCCTGTAAAGATATGCCGCTAATCTTTCCGCCTCACGTTTCGCAGTCTGATCCGTTGACCTCAGGCTCATAGTCGCAACACCAAGCGTAACCATCATCACGACAACTCCGACAGTAAGCTCCGCGAGTGTGAATGCCCTGCGTCGCATTATTACGTAACATCCCTCGATGTAATCAGAACGTAATATTCGAGATGTTGCTTACCTTTAATACTACCGTTGTTGTCATTGGTGATCTTAATGTACCTGTGTCCGTTCTTGTAGTATCGTTCCGTATTGGTGCCTGGATACTTTGTCGTGCTTATCGCGGCAATTTTCACGCCGTTGGGATAATCTTTTTGCTGGTATGTCCATTTCTTTACCTTGTCATCTTTGATATCGTTGATATTAAAACGCGGAATATAATTAAGCTCTGGACTCAGCTCAAAATCAGCTTCCATGTTTTCACCATGTTTTTTCCATGATACAGCAAGCTTATTATCTTTTAATTCAACGTCAAAGCTAACTTTTATGCGGTCTGATTTCTGCGTTAACCTCGTCAAGTACATCGCAATCCTCTCGGCCTCACGCTTCGGTGTCTGGTCTGTTGAAGTCAAGCTCATAGTCGCAACCCCAAGCGTAACAACCATCACGACAACTCCGACAATAAGTTCCGCAAGCGTAAATCCTCTACGTCTATTTTCCATGTGCAGCTTCCCCCGTTCTCATGGCCAGAATATCCTTCAGTCTAAGCACAAGCTTAAAGACTTTCCGCTGTAACTGATCCTTCTGCGATACCGGCAGCATAACACTGTCGAAAAGCCCGCTCTCCTTCAATCCTTCCGTCATCGTTATAATCTCCTTGTCGTTCCTCGCCTTCCCGTCAACAACAACATTAACGCCTCCTAATGGTCCAATCGTGAAATCAGCGTTGTCGTACTTTATGCCGTTCGTCATGTTCACCTCAAGGGCATTCAGTATTTCCAGTATAGGAATATCTCCCTTCAGGAAGTCAAGAATCTTCTCGATGTGCCTTCTCCGCTGTTCAAGCTGTGAGTTGGTGCGTTCGAGAGTCTGCCTTCGTTCAGTGAGCGAGCTTACATTGTAGCGCATGTCCTCGATTGATTCCCTGAGAGAGTGTATAGTAAAGAATGCGTAAACTATAGTGCCTGCCGACATCATCAGGAATCCCGCGAGAAGTCCCCATAGTGCCAGCCTGTTCGGATTGAATGAGTAGCGTCTTCGTTCAAGCTCGACATATTCAGCTGGGCGAAGGTCGAGGCCGTTTTCGGGGCCTTCTCTGAGTGCAAGTCCTTTTGCGGAATAATACGGGTCTTTTACGTTGATGATTGTCATTCCTGAGTCCGTAGTGAGCTGGAAATCGACATCAGCGAGGACTATTGTGCTGACCTGTGCGCGTCTGTACTGTGTTCCCAAGAACTGTATCGTGTTCAGAACGTCCTGAAAGTTGTTGAGGTTGTTGACCATTCTGAAGAATATCCCGTGTCCTTCCCAAGTTGCGATGATGTTGTGAGGGTTAGCGAAGATGCAGAGTCCTTCCCTTGCTTCCGGGACGGCTCGAAGCATTGCGAAATTCACGGGTTCGATTGCGCCTGCGGGAATATCGGTCTTCTTTGCGATGTCAAGGATTTTGTCGACGAGCGATTTGTGTGTAGTTGCGGCGAGGACTGAAACTTTGTCCATGTCGCTGGAATCTACGGGTGTCTTTATGATTACCGCGTCAAAAATTGTGTCAGCTCTTGACGTGAAATATTCCTCGAAGTTCAGGTCAATGGTGCTGCGAATATCCTCGATACTCATTCTTGGGAAACTGAGGGGGCGGCGTATTACAGTGTCGCCTGAAGGGAGTCCGATGGTAACGGGCTGACGGATTCTGCCGATTTTGTTGGAGATTGCCCTGAAGCCGTCTTCGAGCAACAGGAAATTCTTGATGCTTCCGTTTACGACACAGCCTTCAGGGAGTGCGGCGGAGGCTTTTCGGGAGGTTTCGCCGTTTTCGTCGATCTCGATGAAGTAGAGGAAGTCGTCGTGAATTGCGAGGCCGGCGTAATTTTTCTGGGCGATTTTCTTTCCTGCTCCGAATGTCATTTGAACCAGACCTCCTGGAATGAGAGTACTTGTACATCGTTATGATTAGGTTCGTCCCTGCTGACGAGTACCTGATACATGAGCTTCATGTCGTAATAGTTTTCGGGGAGCTGTGCCCATGCTCTGATGAGGAAGAATCTGTTATTGACAGTAGTATATGTAGGTTTGCCTACTTTGTCGGGTATTATGTCGCCAGACTTATCGCCTGACGTATAACGTGCAAAATCCCCTAGTGGTAACATGGCCGCAAAAACTTTCTTGTACATAAATTTACCGCTATAATTTTCAGTCCAGTTTGTCCTATCGAAACCACTTACATCAAATGAGTAATCTAAATCGTGAATAGTAAGATTATATTTATCCTTGTATCCTTCACCCTTCCAATCTGCAGGTATTTCCCATTTAGCATTATTACGCCAGTATCTTACCTGTGTTCCTCTATTTGCATATGTTCCAGAAGCCGGGCCATCATAAAACTCAGAAAATTTCAACGCATTCTCATCAAGTTTAATATCGTGGCTAATCACATCATCTCCCGTTTTCTTCAAAGCATCTTTTGCATCCTCAACCAGCGAGTCAAGATTCAGCCTATACATCATAATCTCGCGTTCCTCAGCAACAGAATCAGCCTGCCACTTCGCAAAGAAAAACACCTGCGCCGTAATCATAACCGCAAAAAGCATGAACACCATCACATTGAGCAATGACGCTCCGTCCCTCTTCTTCACCTAACGATTCCTCCAATCATTCCCGCAAGTCTTCCTAAACGGGCATTGAACACACAAATTCTTGTCCCTCACTATTTCCGGCAGACGCTCAAGCGATATTACCCCGAAAGCCGCCCTGAAAAGTCCAGGCAATCCCGCCACAATCATATCACTAACGCACGAAGACTCGAAGATTTCCGGCTCTCTTCCCTCGTCGTCCAAGTATATTATCTCAACCGAAGGCACTATACCAGTATGCTTGAACACAAGCCACGCATAAATCAGGCTCTGCGACAAAGGAACAGTAACATCGCTCTTATTGTACCCCTTGAACTCGAACAATCTTGCTTCCGCACGGTCAGGGTTGAAAAGGAGAGCGTCATATTTCCCCGCAATGATGAGTCTTCCTTCAGGGCAGTCATAGCATGCCTCCAATTTCTGTTCAGGAGGAATGAATACTGTCCTCATATTCTCCTCCGGCCTTCTCATCAGTGAGGGTATAGCCGCGAAGAACTCCGACATTGCGCGAACCCAGACGCTTATTCCGCGAGCCATTGCCATTATTACACCCGACGAACACTCCTCCGAATGCCTCTCAAGGAACGGAATGAATATATTTTCGCGTATCATTGCCTCGATTGCCGACGCTCCGCCTGAAAGTGAACGAGCAATCTTTCCGTGAAGCCTCTTTGACGGATCAGCCGCCGCCTCGAAGAATACCTGAGCTATATTCTTGTGGAACAATGTCCCGTAATAGTATCCGTTCCCATTGATGCCGACCTTCCACGCGTCTTTCTCTCCCTTATGAATCTTATAGGCAAGAAGCGCGGGGCATCTCTGGCACAAAGCGGCATTGCTGACTGTGATGTAACATTTCCTCGACATGGCTATGACTTTTCCGCGACGGTTATTAGAATGTCGTTGGACTTTGAACGGTAAGTTCTGAACTGCTCCGAATTTCGCTTCACGAACGCTATGACATCGTTACGTTTGGCCTTTATTCCACGCTGTGATAGAAGTGCAGCAGCCTTTTCAACCGTCAATATTTTCACAGGCGATGAATTAATCAAGTTCCTGAGTGTGTCAGCAAAAAGCTTGTCGTTATAATAGACTTTGGGGGAACTCTTAGGGGTTTCTTCGGAAGAATATCTCACGGAGGCTGGGGAGAACTTCAGAGTCTTTGTATCGATGAGCTTGAGGGTGCTTACGAATGATTTTATGTCCGCTCGCGTTGCAGGTCTGTTTCCAGAGGGAAGATAGAGGTTTACGTCGCCGTTGTCGATGCGGTTGATTAAGGCTGTGAGAGCGTACCATGATATTCTTGAATCCTTGTCGAGAATGAGCGAATAGCCACCAGCGTTCTCGAACTTCCGGAGATTGTCGTTTGCCTGCTTCCATGTTTTCTTGTGGGTCTTGTCCTCGCTGATGTAGAAGCATTCGCTGCCGGGATACTCATTCATGAATGACATTCCTGCTTTCAATGCCGCGCTCACTGTTGCATGTGCCTTAGCCGTTATCACTATGAACGCAAATTTCTTGTCGCCATGAAGTCCGGCGAGGCGTATATATTTCTCCTTCGTTGCGGAAACTGTGAAGCCCTCGATTGATGACAGCCATACTTCGAGCGCTAGGGTGAGATAATCTGCATTCGGCGGCCATGAGTTAGGAGCTGCCTGAATCTTCTTGTACTCATCTCCGTAGACATGCATTATCGTGTTGAGAATTTCCTCGCTTTCTGTTACTGGGATATCCGGGCTGGTTATGACTCTGTTTGCAAGCTCAATGACATCTCTCGGTGATATTCCATTGGTAAGCCTCAAATTCGACAGCAGCCAGTTATATATTTCCTCAGTCTCATCACCGAATGCTAATTTCACACGGTCATGTATTATCTGCTGAGCTTGCTTTATCGAACACGCTTTCATTGTCATGAGGTTATTCTTCACACGCTGCACAACTGCTTCATCAAGAATAGGAAGAAACACATCATTCCATGTTTGAGCCCGCATAAAGCACAAAGGCAATATCCCTGACAAATCGTTCATAAGGAGGCTGATAATATTACCCCATGCCGTAATAAGCTCCCTGTGATTCTCTTTGTCCTTAATTCCGTCCAACTGGTCAAAGCATATAATCATTGGGATTTTTGCATACCCTAACATGAGGCCAAGCGATATTAACACGTTCTCCGCGTCCTGTTCGCGCCTTGCGTCCGACATTAAACTCGTATCTCTTGAAGGAAGACCGAGCCTTAATGAGTCTTCGTCATCAAGCCCTGATTGAAGCCAGTCTAAAATATCCATCTTGACGCCTTCATTACTTGCGGACAAGTATAAGAGAATGCACTTCAAAAAGTTCCTGTCAAGGTTGGGAATGTCCTTTTTTATATAGACACGTGTATCAAGACTCTCTATGCTGTCAAAGCCGTCACTTCTCCTGCGCTCGCTGTATGCGTTCATGAACTCGCTGGCCACCATGTCAAACTGCGAACGTCCATTGCTGTGCATTTGTCTCAAACTGTTGAATATTTCTGTGAGAAGATGCTGAGTTACGTTGCTTGGTGCTGTGAACGCTTTAACCGTTACGAATACAGCCAACTGCGCGTTGCTCCTAAGCCTTCGCAATATCCTCATAAGCATATGAGTCTTCCCAGTTCCTGCCTCACCGAGTATCAAGCCTCCAATCGGTACGGCAGGTTCGAGACGCTTCCTCCTTATGAGCTGCTCAATCTCATCTGAAGTGTCGCGGCTGAGATTCAGGAGGTCGGGGTTATTATTGTTCCACGGAAGGGGGGAAGCCGGGGACGAGAATGGATTGTTTTCGCGCAGCTTCTGTATGATTGATACATTATCTGACATTCCGGGTAACCGAGCCTTTCCTGAAGTCGTTTTCATCAATGAAGCAGTCGGCAACTTCATCAGGGGTCATAAGCGAGGCATCTCCTGTATGAAGCTGGATTACGTCCCTGTCGCGCAAGTCTCGAAGCATATCATCGAAAACTTCACGCGGCCAGCCTAGTTTGCGCCTGAGGTCCGGAATGCGGACGAAGATTCTTCCCCTGTCGAGAGCGTCGAATGCTTCAATGAACTTCTCTTGCGTGTAATCTTCTGGCTCTGGCTTCGGTATTCCACCTGCCCTGTATATCTTGGGCTTTCCCTTTTCGTCATAAAGAGTCTTGACTCTTCCCTCGTCCGTAAGCTCATTCACAATCGTGTAAAACTCAGCTTTCGTGAACGGGAGATTCCTGAGTACCCTTGCGTCAAAAGCCTTCTTCTCTGGAATCAAGCCCAGCACAAATTCCGACGGCTCACAAGGAATGAGGATATACATGCTTCTTCCCCTCAGCCTGAAAATGAATCTGTCTTCGGCTGACTGCTCAATCTTACGGCGTATGATCTTTCCGCTGTCGCCCTTTCTGATCCCGAGCTTGTACTTTCCTTCTGCCCCTATGAAATCCGGAAGCCTAGTTACGAGCATGAAGCCTTTGTTTTTCTCTAGTATGGACTGAATTAAATCTGCGATATTTTTCTCCGGCATGTAAATTTTCACCCTTCCTGTAAGTTACTCATGATGAAAAATTATATTACACCGATTCTCAATATACCTACAGCTAAAGATACGAGTTTGTTGATTATGAAGCTGCAAAAAAAATCCCTCCCCAAAATCTGAGGAGGGATGAAATTTTTCCTGCCGCTAAATTCTTGCTGTTTTCTTCTTTCGCAGAGAGTAATAAAGTTTTGGCATGTAAAGCAACATAAACGCTTTCAAAAATAATTCCGGCTTGTGAAAAATAAATTTTACCGTTGAAAATAACAGCTCACGAATTTTTTTGTGCCTTAAAATCCTTGTCATTCGCTGATAATCATCAATGGCTTTGAATTTTGCGCAGTTTGTCAGCAGAGTAACGATCGAGTCAGCAACGTAAAAATTTACAGCATAGTTTCGTATTGTTTTATCTTTCACTTTCCGTATTACAGGACGAATCGAGCGGTAACGAGACAAAGCAAGCGACTCAAAAATTTTTCTGTCTTTGGCATATCGTAAAGAGGTCATGCCCGAATTGTGAACGTAAATATAAAGCATGTCATTTACAAATGAAACTTTCTTCGCCGCAACTATTGCTTTCAATACAAACTCGGTGTCTTCTCCCAGTTTACAATGCTCGTTGAAACTCAGTTTTATAGCGTCAATAAAACTTTTCCTGAAAATGAAATTCCAGACGCTCCAAAATTTCATCTCTCGTTTTGCCCAAGCCTTGAGATAATATTCAGGGTCAAGAAATTTTTCTTTGAGAGTGACAGGCTCGGCCTCGAATTTATCTTTGCCTTCATAGTAATGCTTAATGCCGCAAAAAACTAAATCAGCATTTTTATCTTCAATTTCGCGTAATAAACTTGAGACAAAATTTCTTTCTGCTAAATCGTCATGGTCGAAGAAAATTACATAATCACCGTTTGCATGTTTTAGTCCTGTGTTGCGGGCAGCGCATTGTCCGCCGTTCTCAGAGCGTTTGATGAATTGGAATGTCCGTGAGCTTGAGTTCAAAATTTCTTTTGCAATGTTGGCTGTATTGTCTGTAGAAACGTCATCAACAACAATAATTTCAAGATTTCCATGATCCTGATTGATAATCGCTTCTAATGTCGCTGCGATCCTTTTCTCTCCGTTGTAAGTTGGAACGATCACACTAACAAGCTTGTCTCTCATAACACACCTTCATAAAGAAAAATCCCCTCCCCAAAATCTGAGGAGGGACAAAATTTCTTTCTTCCCGCTAAATTCTCGCTGCTTTCCTGAGAGTGTCGGCCATGTCAGTCTTTTCCCAGCCCGGAATTTCAGGAAGGTCAATCCTACCCATGTGCCCATATGCCGCGACCGACTTATATTGTGGCTTGCGAAGGTCGAGCGTCCTGATTATCGCTGCCGGTCTGAAGTCGAAATACTCACGAAGGAGCTTCACAATTTCGGCCTCAGGAATTTTCCCTGTCCCGAATGTGCTAACGTTGAGCGAGACTGGTTCAGCGACTCCGATTGCGTATGCGACCTGTATCTGGCACTCGTCAGCAATCCCCGCCGCAACGATATTCTTCGCCGCGTAACGTGTCATGTATGCGCCGCTTCTGTCGACCTTCGTGGGGTCTTTGCCTGAGAACGCACCGCCGCCGTGAGGAACCCAGCCTCCGTAAGTGTCAACGATGATCTTACGCCCCGTCAATCCAGAGTCAGCCATAGGCCCGCCTTTAACGAAACGCCCCGTAGGATTCACGAATATCTTTGTGTCCCCGTCAATGAGATTCTCAGGAACTATAGGATTGATTACGTTCTTGATGATGTCCGCGCGAATTTGCTCTAACGTTGCTTCGGGGTCATGCTGTGTTGAAACGACGATTGCGTCCGCGTGAACTGCCTTCCTCTTCTCGTAACGCAGTGAGACCTGAGTCTTACCATCCGGCCTGAGGTATGGGAGTGTTCCGTCCTTTCGGATTTTCGCGAGCTGACGGGCTAATGCGTGGGACAAAGCTATGGGCATTGGCATAAATTCCTTCGTCTCGTTCGTAGCGTAACCGAACATCATGCCCTGATCCCCTGCTCCTGTTGAAGCAATATCCTCCTCGCTTACCGCTGAGTCCCTGACCTCTATTGCCTTATCGACACCTTGAGCGATGTCCCCTGACTGTTCGTCGATCGTCGTGAAAACCGCGCATGTTCCGCCGTCGAATCCGTAATCAGCATTGTTATAGCCGATTCCGTTGATAGTTTCGCGGGCTATCTTTGGAATGTCAACGTGCGCCGTCGTGGTAATCTCACCTGCAACGACCGCGAATCCTGTTGACACAAGAACCTCACACGCAACTCTTCCCATGGGGTCGTCCTTGAGTATTGCATCGAGAACACTGTCTGAAATCTGGTCAGCAACCTTATCGGGATGTCCTTCTGTTACTGACTCTGATGAAAAAATGAAGCTGTCTGCCATTTTTATCTTCCTCCACATAAAAAATGTACTCCCCTGAAGGATTCAAGAGAGTACACGCGAAGTTTCTGAACTGTCCCTCTCTCTCATCATCCAGCTTTGACTTGCTGCCGGTATTGGCACCTGATTTGACAGGTTGCCGGGCTTCATAGGGCCGGTCCCTCCGCCTCTCTCGATAAGAGCTAAATTTTGCTGCGGCTTATATTTTACTTTGAGTACAACTCGACCGCAAGTATTTCTGTTACATCTATCGGCAATTCCTCGCGCATAGGCTCACGTACTAACTTTGCGCTGAACTGAGCTTTGTCCTTCTCCAAGTAAGGAACGCTGAACGATACGAGGCCGTTGAAGTTTGACTCAACAAGGGGATTTGTGCGAGTTTTCTCCTTGAGTGAGATTACGTCATTGACCTTAACGCCGAACGAAGGAATGTCTACCTTTTTGCCGTTTACGAGGATATGACCGTGAGTTACGAGCTGACGTGCCTGACGGATTGAGCGTGCGAATCCTGTGCGGTAAACGAGGTTGTCGAGCCTGCACTCTAATGCTTTGAGGAGGGCGACACCTGTCATTTCTTCGCTCTTGCTGGCCTCGTTGAAGTAACGTGCGAACTGCCTCTCGAGTATACCGTAGTAGGCCTTAATCTTCTGCTTCTCCAAGAGCTGGAGGCCGTACTGTGATACTTTCTGACCTGTTCTTGCCGCGCTTGCTGAAGCGTTCTTCTTTGAGTCTGTGCGCTTTAAGGCTTTGGGATGCCCGCAGACGTTAACGCCGAGATGACGGCATAATTTAAATCGTGGTTCTCTGCGTGTTGCCATTTACGTTTAAACACTCCCTAAACATAATATTGGATAATAACTGAATGAGTTTAGCACCCGCATCGTGAAATGTAAAGTTATTGAATGGAAAAGATATCATGGAATGTTTATCGACGCAATGCAGGAAGGACATGCCAAACGCCGCCGCGCATGACTAGCATACATAGTTATACTGCCAAGACAAGGCTTATCATGGATTGCGCTCGCCAATTTTGCGGTTCAATGACATAATCCCACCTTCAGGGTAGTAACGATAGTTCACTTTTCCGTCCGTCAATAACTCCAGTTCGAGATCTACCATTGTCTTCTTCCCCTGCGTATGCGGGGAAAAGGTTGTCGTGAATCTCTCTGGAAATTCAGGAGGAGGATCACCCCTGCGTATGCGGGGAATAGTCCGGCGATAAACTCAATGTGAATGTAGGCATGTTTTTACCCTCCTAAATTCATGATGATAACGATACTTCTGGCATAGCGGCATCCGCGTTATTGGCAGCATGATTATGCAATCGCTAATTTTTGACTGCCAAAAAATTTTATCGCGGCGTTTATCTCGTCAAGCTCCGCCCGTTTTTTTTCTTCTTTAAGTGCTTTTTCGCGTGGACGAGTTACCGCGAATCCTTGTGGACTTGGCTGAAAATTTAGTACAGCCTGCTTTGGGATCATCCACATTTTTTCGCCGATTTTTTTTGCTCCCGATAACTTCCCATTGAGACATAGCCTGGTTATACATCTTTTTGTCCGATTTAAGAAACTCGCTGCTTCTGCGGCTGTCATATACTCACCATACATACTATCCATAAGGTACACTTCCCTTCATTTCATTATTTTTCCTATATGAGAAATTATATCAAATGAGGCAAAAATAATGTTGGGAATTTAATCATTAGGATCACCCCTGCGTATGCGGGGAATAGTCGTCCCAGTCAATAGAGTAGTCTCCATTAGTGGGATCACCCCTGCGTATGCGGGGAATAGGTCCTCGATCACATCAAGCACTTGAGACAAAACGGGATCACCCCTGCGTATGCGGGGAATAGATTGAGTATGGATTGTATAGCTTGCTTGTGGCGGGATCACCCCTGCGTATGCGGGGAATAGAGACGATTACACCAGAAAATAATGAGTTACTCAGGATCACCCCTGCGTATGCGGGGAATAGCACCGGCGATGGAAAGAGAAGCATATCGGTTAGGGATCACCCCTGCGTATGCGGGGAATAGTTATGACACGCGATTATTCCATAAATCTGCTAAGGATCACCCCTGCGTATGCGGGGAATAGATATCGTGCTGCTGCTGGAATCGCACGAGTATAGGATCACCCCTGCGTATGCGGGGAATAGCGCGCAGTGATAAATGGCTGACGGTCGCTCAGGGGATCACCCCTGCGTATGCGGGGAATAGATTACGTTATCTGCCATTGTTCTTCACCTCGCGGGATCACCCCTGCGTATGCGGGGAATAGCCCTCTTCAATCTTGAGACTAAACCGCTACTGAGGATCACCCCTGCGTATGCGGGGAATAGTTAGCGCAAGAGCCGAAAGCTGTTGAGAAAGCAGGATCACCCCTGCGTATGCGGGGAATAGAGCAACATCATTCCTCATGCGGATGGCGGAATAGGATCACCCCTGCGTATGCGGGGAATAGCGATGGACGGCCTTAACGCAAGTTTTTGTGTGGGGATCACCCCTGCGTATGCGGGGAATAGTAAGCAAACTCAATATCTTCAGTCTCTCGCGTGGGATCACCCCTGCGTATGCGGGGAATAGTACAGAAACATGCCGATGGAGCGTTGTCTAGTAGGATCACCCCTGCGTATGCGGGGAATAGTGCTGTATAAATCATGGTCAATTTGCGTTTATAGGATCACCCCTGCGTATGCGGGGAATAGTCGCTGGACGTTGCTCATCAAGCCACTCCAGCAGGATCACCCCTGCGTATGCGGGGAATAGTCCATAACGCGCATTCTGCCGCTATATGTGCTGGGATCACCCCTGCGTATGCGGGGAATAGCGGAGCATCGTCAGCAAGAAATGGCACAAAATAGGATCACCCCTGCGTACGCGGGGAATAGTGCGCATATTCTTTCAGCGCAGAGATTGGGACAGGATCACCCCTGCGTATGCGGGGAATAGGGATTTGTGGTGTTCGTGATAGTGTCCATGCAGGGATCACCCCTGCGTATGCGGGGAATAGGATTGCATGAATATTCCGCTGAAATTGCTCAGGGGATCACCCCTGCGTATGCGGGGAATAGCCAAGAGAAAATTCAATGCTGCTTGGAATTATAGGATCACCCCTGCGTATGCGGGGAATAGTTTCAGGCTGCATACTTTGGAAAACGGCGTGAGGGATCACCCCTGCGTATGCGGGGAATAGCGACATCTTCCAGCGTCTCGATCGCGGGCCGTGGGATCACCCCTGCGTATGCGGGGAATAGTGCAGGCGTTGTTGAGAGTATTGTGCTTGGTCAGGATCACCCCTGCGTATGCGGGGAATAGGTTCCAATTTCCAACATGAGAGGCGTGAACTTGGGATCACCCCTGCGTATGCGGGGAATAGAGAGATAAAAAATCTTATTGGCGTACCTGAGTAGGATCACCCCTGCGTATGCGGGGAATAGATTTGCAGGCTCAAGTCGATGAAACATCAACTGGGATCACCCCTGCGTATGCGGGGAATAGGCTACGGAATTTCAGCTTATAACGGGGCATTCGGGATCACCCCTGCGTATGCGGGGAATAGGTCCGAGCAATTCAATGTGTACTTCCTTGTCTAGGATCACCCCTGCGTATGCGGGGAATAGTTGTCTATCTTTATCTGCCGCGATTCTACTGGAGGATCACCCCTGCGTATGCGGGGAATAGATATTCGAGACTGATCTTTCTGAAAGTATAAATGGATCACCCCTGCGTATGCGGGGAATAGGAGGTTCGGAGGGCTGAAGATTCGCAGGAGCGAGGATCACCCCTGCGTATGCGGGGAATAGTGTTGCAGACGGGAAAATATCGGACACACATTAGGATCACCCCTGCGTATGCGGGGAATAGCGCCTTGCCCCCATTGAGGTATGTCATGCTGGAGGATCACCCCTGCGTATGCGGGGAATAGTCTCATTTTCATTTCCTCCCTTGTTTTATTATAGGATCACCCCTGCGTATGCGGGGAATAGGGGCGAAAGTCTCACCGAAGGAACGGACAGAAAGGATCACCCCTGCGTATGCGGGGAATAGCCAAGCGTCTAATGCTCTCTGCTCCGCGTCCTGGGATCACCCCTGCGTATGCGGGGAATAGGTACAGCGGAACGATGAGGGTAGCTGACCTTGAGGATCACCCCTGCGTATGCGGGGAATAGGGCACGCGATAGCGTCAACGTCAGCCGAGAATGGGATCACCCCTGCGTATGCGGGGAATAGCCTATATTGTTCCGAACGTCTGGCGGTCTAGGAGGATCACCCCTGCGTATGCGGGGAATAGATTGCTGGGGCATCGTTATCCTCCGCCTCAGGGGGATCACCCCTGCGTATGCGGGGAATAGACACAATAATGCGATGTGCAATGCTTTTCTCGAGGATCACCCCTGCGTATGCGGGGAATAGACTAAAAAAGATCCCAATTCTACTACATTCTTCCCAAAGATCCTGCCCAAAAATCTTTAACTTTTTCTTAGAGCCCTAAATCTTAACCAAATAATTTTTCAAAACACTCTTTGATCCCTTTTTTGATCCCCTAAATCCGCTTCACATTATACCCCAAACATCACTTAAACTGACAACTCAAATTTTCTTCAATTCCTCGAAAACTTTATATGTCAGCAAGCAATCATCTAATGCCCTGTGAAGATTGCCGTACTCTATCTTGAAATATTTCGCAAGATCAGCTAACCCATAATCTTCACAGTCATCTATCTTCCTCCTTGACATCCTCAGCGTATCAGTAACTTTGTTCTTCATCATTTCCAAATTACTCTTTGAAAACGCTCTCCTCAGAAATTTCATGTCAAATGATGCAAGATTATGTCCTACTAGTTCTTTATCACCGCAGAATTCCTTCAGTCCTTCTAATGCTTCCCTGGCATCCCTCCCACTTTCTCGCAGCATTTCATCTGTTATCCCCGTTAATTCAATGATACCTTTGGGCAACAAAACATCGATTTTCAAAAGCACAGAAAATTCTGCCGTTACATTTCCATCTTCTACAGCAATAGCACCGATTTCTATTATTTGATCCGTAGCATCATTCGTGCCAGTTGTCTCGATGTCTACTACTACGTAATCACTCAAGTCATTAGTAGATTTTCTATTACGTTGAAGCGCCCGGGCAATATGATTTTGTTGAACTCTTGAAGTTTTATTTTCAGAAGCACTGTTAACTGTATTTATCTTCCTGTGTACTAATTTAATCCCATCATAGTCCGTTGGTTCCCAATCAGAGTTATATATCCTGAAATCCAGCTTCTGCTCGTTGTTAGTGTTAAAAACCATCGTAGCTCTTCCGCTTCCGATATTTTCGCAAATCCTATTCCAGACTGCATCCCTAACCCTTGCGCTTAGATTCCCAACAAAGACTCCGGTATCAATCTCGAAAAACCATTTCGTCAAATCTCCGCGCAGCTTCGGAGGACAACAGCTTACTGTTACTACTATCAATCGCTAATCCTCCTGGTAATATTGCCTGCCGTAATCCACAGTTCCCGATTTTTCGTCCCAAAGATACATTACTTCTTTATTTTCCTCATAGTTTTCAGGATTCAGCAGATGTTTTATGTCACGTACCATCTTTTCAAGCAGGTGAATTTTCACGAACTCATCGCGGGATCTCAATCTCACTGACCTCGATAGGTCTTCTGTTTGAGACGCTGCAATTTCAAAAGCAATTGGAATCGTTACATCTGCTTTGTACAAGTCCGCTATGTCGTAAACGAAAGAACGTTCGTGCCCGACGTGAACAAACCCTAGCGCCGGAGAGCAGCCTAAAGAACAAATCACAGCGTGTGCCAAACCGTAAAGGCAGGCGTGCGCCGCTGACAGGGCTTGATTGATAATATCCGAAGAAGAGAAATTGTCAGGATCGTATTCTCTTCCGTTCCATTCTATACCGTATTGCCGTGAAAAGTGCTTATAGATTCTGCGGACTCTGCTGCCTTCCCTGCCTCTGAGTTGCTGCGTTGTCAGCCCTGAAACGTCTTCGTTCGGGAATCTCATGGCGTACATTCTGCGAACTACTTCAGCGTGCTTGTGTTGATTGGTTACAAGTTCGGCCTGCTTTAATATCAAGTTTGAACTTGTCGTCAAAGCCCTGCCGCCAGCGTAATAACGAACTCCGTGTTCACCTATCCAGCATACGCTGATCCCGGAATCTCCTATAAGCTCCATGGCCCTGTGGCTTATCTCAGTTCCAGGGCCAAGAAGAAGTACAGAAATTACGGCTGAAGGGATATGAGTTATGCCCGTATCATCCAATACTGTGATGGCACTATCTTGACGGTTTATTTTGCAGTGTTCAAGATATATGAAAGTCATTCTGTCGGAAATTTGGGGCAAATCCAAAATGTCCGGGCGAATCATTCCGGGAATTTCAGCCATAATTCATTACACACTCATGATGGTCAAAAGTCCCATTCCATAGGCTTTACCGCGGCCAATCCCGTTGGTAAGAGCTTTTTGGAACAATTCGACATCAGTTATCTTCAGAAGGCCTTCGTAGGTTACAGATAGGATAGTTACTACGTTTCCACCACTTTTGTGAAATCGAAGCCACTTATTTTCAGTGATCTCAAATCCTTCTGCGGCTAACTGAAAACCATTTTTCTGAGACTGCTTTATCATCCATTCCCTTTGATGCTCCGTAGTTTTATGAGCGCGGACTTTACCTCTCACAGTTATAGGATCTTTTGCTTTTGCATAGTATGTTGGATTCGCCGATAATCGGAATCTCCATGTGCTGCCATTTCTGAGACGCCCTAGTAACGGATCATAATCCCTCGTCTCCCATGAATTCTCTGACGGTGAAAATAGTCTGCAAAACGGCGAAAAATCTGCTTTTTCTTCGCTGAGAACCAAAATATACAGATTCTCCTTTAACTTATCGATTCTCCACATGTTTCCGGGCCTTTCGCCTGGAAAGCAGTTATCTAAAGCCTCATGGAAATATTTTAGGTCAGCCAGAGCCTTCATTGTAGACCGTTCGGTTAGAGATAATTGTATCCTCGATAAATACATGTATATCACTCCAGTTCTGACCAAGCATCATGTTCTTGGGGCTTACCCTGAATGTCAAGATATTCCTGCCTGACTGAACGCAATCCAAACTCACGATGATCCTTGCTGAATGAAACCGGCAAATCCTTAACCAACGACGATGGATTAGGAACTTCAGCGTCAACAATGATTCTTAATTTCTTTGGGGGACTTTTTTTCTGCCGCCATTCAGAGACCAGCCATTTCTCATTTCTTAGAGCATCTAGGAGCGAAGTATCACGAACCCCGAGAAATATCGGCATCGTAGGAACACATGAACGCCTCCCCAAGAACAAAGGGAAAGCAGGATTCTTGAGAGCTTTTTCCAGTTCCTGAAGAAACGCAAGATTTTCACTCTCAAGACCCACGAGAAAAACCGCATCGGCAAGATAAAGACGGTTAGTGATATAGATGTCCTTATCCTTTTTGCCTCTTGCCATATGATAATCCGAGAGCAATTCCCCTTCCTGATCTACTCTCACTCCGAAATTCAGAGTATTCAAACGGTCAAGGGGCGCGTCCCTTGGGTAACCCAGAGCAGCGGCAAGCAAACCTATAACGCCGCTCTTTGTCGGGTAACTCTGAGTTCTTCGGGTCTCGAATTTCGACTCAACGCCCCAGGATTGGAGAGGCCCTGCCAGTCGCAACAACATAGTAGGCATTGTTACAGGACCTCTTCTGAGATAATTTCCGAAAGCGAGTTCAGCAATCCCTCGATGTTTGTCTTCTTGGCTCCTAAAGTCTTATCAGTCTCATCGTGTCCGATCATAAAGCTGTATTTTGGACTTCCGCAGTAATCGTCATAGATCCTTTTCGCGTGTTTGAACAGGGCTTCCTCTGATTTTTCCACGAAGCCATCATGGCCGCCTACTGGTTTCTCGAAAGCTCCTGATAAGTTCACGGGCTGATCTTCGCGGACAGTTACGTAAATGAGGTCGGGAAGAGTCCTGTTTGCGTAGGAATTTTGCTTCCCTGTGGGCATTGAGCAAATGAAAGCCTTCGCAAACCCTTTCAACGCTTCAGCAACATCGCCGCCTATTAAGCCAAAGAGATCCATGACATTCACTGTTGCGTAACGGTACAGAGTTGCCGAATTGAACTCAAGAGTTCCCAAGTGCCCTGCTCCGGCATTGTCCAGCTGTGAGTAATCGTCCACAGCCGTGAAATAGTCATACTCCGGTTCAACCGCGTGAGTCGAAATGCTGTGGGCTACCTGACATGAAGCATCGACATTGAGCTCAATATCATCAGCAACCATTCTTCCGAATAATGCCATATCGACAGAAGGTGAAGCCTGCAAAGCCTCTTTGTATTTCTTCTTGTCTTTCTCGCCGCTTAACAGCAATTCTGCTAAGTTTTGAGCCTGCAAAGCACTGATGAAGAAGAGCGCGCCGGTTGTGTTGTCTTTGGAATTAACTTTGACGCCTGCATTTGAAATGGCTTCTGAAGCTTTTTTGATCGCTGTCTCTGAATCTATGCCTTTCTCAATGAGTTTATCAGCTATTAACTGAGCGGCATATTTCGTTCGTATACCCAGCTTCTCATCAGTGAAAATCTCCTTGAAGTCCCCACGGATTGCGTGCTTCCAGGACTGGCTTGAGACTCTCGCGCGGGTTACTCCGCCATACATCGCTGTCTTAGGTCTGGCGGTGTCATCTCTATTGACGCAGCTCGGCGGAACTGTCTGAATCACGTGAAAGTCGACGTATAACCTTTTATTGCTTGGCATTTTCATCCTCCACTTTTCTATAAAATTCTCTGCCCCATGACAATTTTATGTCTTTAGCTCTTTCTTCATTGTTCATCAAGTAAAGCTCTTTTGCAAGACGAGCGTAATCAAGTCCTATCGCATCTCTGCTAAGAAGCTGAATGACACCCCTCAAGTGATAAGCCAAATCGGACGGAGATGTTGCCGTAACCACCAAACCAAGACGGCGGCGTATGCGCTCCTTATCCTCATCATCATTTTTGACGAGCATTGAAGCAGCTTTACCTACAGAGACATCTTCAACATTCATGAATTTCTCATTACCCTGCTGGTGCAGCGCGTATAATGTCAAGGCCGTATAGACAGCCCATTCAGCAGGGGAGGCCTTACTTTTTCCGAGCAATTCTTCGGGCATCTTGTCGAATATCAAGCCCCACAATTCCGGAATCTCGCCGGGAGATTTGCCAACGCCGCGACGAAGATTGGCCATCATTCCTCTGCCGGGGCCGGTGTCAGATATGTCGTGTAAGGAATTTATCTTCCAGCCGACATACCCCTTAACTTGCTCATGTTTGCTGATTTTTTCACTCACTTGCTTTCCCTGCCCTGCGAAAAATTTTTGATATACCTGCGAAATAATAGTTCAGAGCTTCGGCTGAAGATACTATTTCATGCTCTTTTTTCTTATCTGAGGAAGCTTTTTCTTTTGATGGATCTTTCTTTCTGCCTAAAATCGCGTTAAGTCCCACTTGCCCGGCTATGGAATTTCCAAAATCGAAAGCAATATCCCTGAGAGTCTTCTCAATTTCATCCATGCAACGGTCAGCTCTCTCGTCATCCTGAGCTAAATCTTCATCTGCCCTCAAATTCTCAAGCCACAAACGGAACGGCTCATCGATACTGTCATAGAATCGCATCTTCGCGTCAATCTCGCCGGAAAGATTCGTTTTCCCATCTTTATCCTTCCTGCCGCTTGCAATTTGTACGTTCTTATACAAGCTGCTGACATAATAAGCGGCCTTATCACATTTTTCAACCTCTTCGATGATTCTCTCGTACCACGTTTCATTTTCTAAGATTTGAGTATGAAAATTAAGCGAGTCGGATATGACATCAATCACAGGAAGTGTCATTAGCTGTTTGTAATCATAAATTACAGCTGCGGTAACGACCTTTGCTATGTAGGAACGTCCCAGAATTTTATCATCATAGAGTTGATTTAGTCTGTTTATTACTCCGGGACGTCTTAATTTTTCCGTATCTACCTCATTCACATTAAAGCCTACGATGCTGCTAAATTCCTGCCATATTTTACGTGAGGGATCATGCCTTCTTGGCCTGTATTTGTAGGGAGCATCTTCCTTTTTGCCTTCCTGATAGGCAGCCCATAGGGTCATCTGTTCCTGGAAAACCTCGAGGTCCTCGAAATAATCTCCCCCGGCAAGATAATAGTCCTCAATTTTGTTGTCCTCGCGGCGGCACAAAAGGACCCGTCTCGACATCAACGAGAGCAACGCAGCTTGGTTTCGCGGAACGTTTATCAGCCTGTTGAACTCAATGTTATAGTTATCCTGCTCCCATGACGGGCACTCATCAAAAATATTGTTACTGACATCTAAATCAGCACAGAAATTGAGCATTATTGTCTCGAAAAGATTTTTCCCTTTGAGCGCGATCAGTCCCAACTGACCAACCCATGAACGTTTAGGCGTAGGATTCTTCGCGGCTATATCGTCAAAACAATTCAAGTGCATCAGCCATCTTGCAGCCTCAGGATAAGAGAGAACCCTGCCCTCCTCCTTACGGTCAGCGAACAATCGTACCTTGTTTTCACTCTCGAACAGTGTGCCGATCATTTTCGCGCTGCTTATGGTTTTCTTTGTTTTCCCTTCGACGGCTTTTGTCTGATAGAACGGCTGAACATCGTCGAACAACCAGAATCTATCATGCCATTTTGCCAGATATTTCTCTACTGGTTTAGACGGAATACGTTTGTCCGCCCACATACTTTTCCAGTTATTTTCAACGGCATCCTTGTTCTCACGTACATCAATCTCATTGCCATCAATGTCGTAGCGATAGAAAATCGTGTACATCGCGGCCAGAAGAAGCCTCAATATGGCGAAATCCTGAGTCTTCGTTTCACCCGAAAGCTCCACGAATTCGTATGCGTTGAGTAATGCTTCACGAATGCCGACCTCCTTTATGCGGCAATCTTTATCCAAGACACGAATCCATGGCTCTTCTATCAAGTTAAATTCCTGCATGTTTCACCTCATTGTAATAGCTCTAATCCGAAATCTTCGCTGTAACGCAATCTCTTCCCTATCAATTCCGCCTCCATATTCTCGTCAAGAACAAGCAACAACTCATTCCTGAGAAGTTTTGCATTCTTCCATCTCTTGGGGAGAACATCAAGCTGCTGAATGACCTTCTCAAAGTTGTAATCCTCGCTGAAGAATTGATGGAGTTTAAGACGTTCACTTGCCACGCGCTTCTCGTCGTTCTCACTCAATTCCGACGTCGTATCGAAGAGCTTTTTTTCTTTCCCATCCAGTTCTGACATCACATCGAAGCTTATATTTCCTGATACTAAGCCGTAAGAATTTGGGGATTTCTCCTGCAACACCAAGACCTCTATGATCTCTTCAGTATCACGTACTGAAGCCTCAGCATCAGAAGAATTGCCCACATCGTCGTCCAAGAATTTCGTTATGAGATTCTTACTGCTTTGGTCGAGCATGTTGGAATGTATGCAATATTTCTCGGCCTTATATTGTTTCTCTTCTATCTTCTTACAATATTCAGTATAGGCTTCATTTTGTTCAGAAACTTCAGGGTCTGCGTAAACTTTGCTCACAAGCTCCGGAATATCCGACGGCACAACGAGAACATCAGGCAAATATTTCTGCGTCCTCTGTAGTATCCATTCATCATAAATTGAACGCTTAGGTTCAGAAGGCCTCAAAACAGCTAATACAGGTTTCTCACAACTTGTAGGGCGCTTACGGTCATGTCTGTGCAGCCTTCCCGAACGTTGCAAGAGCAAGTCCATTGGGCACAACTCAGTTACCATAGTGTCAAAATCCAAGTCCAATGACTGCTCGATGACCTGAGTTCCAACGACTATTAGCTTATCGCGGGTATCAGGTGTTGAATTTTTGCCGACGTCTCTAAGCAGCTTTTTCTCAATTTCCGCTCTGTCAGTGGCTATAAATCTGCTGTGGAAGCAGACAATCCTAAAATCTTTGAGTTCGGATTTGAGCATTCTGGAAAGTTCCTGAGCATACGCAACAGTATTCACGATTATTGCCACGCAGCCTCCATCGTCTAACTTACCCCGTAAATAACCTACTAAATCTCCCTCATCGATGCTCTCAACTAAAATCCTTTTGTCCGCTCTATCACATGAAAGAGGAATACGCGTAACCTTGCCGTCAATCGCAGAAGTAAGGACAGGATATGCCAAAGTATCGTCATCATCGCATTCGATTTTACCGGGTTTGTTCATGTAGGCTCTGATTAGCTCGTTTCTCCTGCGCGGAGGCAATGTAGCAGAAAGGACTATAACAGGAACTCCATAAGCTCCCATCCATGTGAGAGTACGATCGAGGTACACATTCATGTAGGAGTCATATGCGTGGCACTCGTCAAGAATAACGACCTTTCCCGAAAGTCCCAGGTGGCGAAGCATGACATGTTTTTGCTTCAGAGAGGCCAATAGGAATTGGTCAATAGTAGCGATAACAAAATCAGCTAACAATGCCTGCTTACGTCCTTCAAACCATTCATGAACGATGATATTCTTACTATTATTCTCATCGTCCTCTTTGGAGTCAGGACTTATTTCCGAAGCCTTACCGTGAAACATGGCTTTGTATTCTTCGTTTAGCTCCGTCATACCGTGAGCGAGCCTTATAGAGTGAAGCTCCGAATCGCACTTCGATGCCCAGTCTTTTATGCGCCCAAAAATCCCATTAGCTGTAGCTTGAGTGGGAAGTCCGAAATAAATCCCCCCTGAGCCTGTCCTGTCTATCAATATTTCTGCCGCCGACAGAGCTGCTTCAGTCTTTCCGAGTCCCATGGGAGCTTCGAGAATATATAAGCCTGAACAGGGATTCTGCGAAACGATCTCCATAACCTGACGTTGCATTGAATTTGAATCAAAGCCAAATTTTTCTGCAAATATTTCCGGCGAATCACAGCAATCCTCTATCTCTAAGATTTTGGGTAAACCAAGACGATCCCAGACAACCTTAACACGCTGCTTACAGTCTACCGTGTCAATAGTTTCGCCTATGTTGATATAAGGGCAATAATACGTGTTGCTTGCCACCCAGTCGGCCATAATAAGAAGACCTGTCAAGATCATCTGAGCTTTTACGTTGGGTTTGGGGAGAGTTTCGAGGGTGAAGCCTGTTTTTTCGAGTGAATAGGAAATCCAGTCAGTCCAAAGTTCACGCCATAATTTTTCCTGAGCTTTCCTGTCAGTCTTGTTTTCCCCGAAGTAGTTCCTGCGATACAAATCAAGTTGTTCATCAGGCCTGCTTAAATCAACTCTGCCGTGATGAAATCCAATTATAACTGAAATTTCTCTTGGGATTTTGTTGATTTCTTGAAGTATAGTATAGCCAGCTATTTTGTGCGGGGATTTTGAAGCGTCCCTAAACTTTCCAGATATATCTAAGCCCAGACTGTACATATAATCTGCATGGTTCTCGATATTCTTTGCTATCATGTTCTGAAACGAGGGCGTAATTTTCCCTGTATCATGCAACAAAGCTATAAGCTCGCAAAATCTTTTGACATCTTGATGTGAGTCAATCAGCGGCATGTTCTTCAATAATTCGTTTCTGACATGATCCGGAAGCCAAGAGCTGAAAAGTTTCTGCATAATTCCAGCTGTATCACTAGCATGAATCACCAAAGGCAGCCATTTCGATTTATCCATACGGTCGCTTTTCGCTGCCAACGCATTCATAAGGTCATGATTCATATTGCGTGTCCTCCAGCGAAATAATATTTTCGTTGAAACCTCTATATTCGGTTGTCAAGTCACTTCTTACTTCATTCACTGTCATGTTCTTAAATCTAGAACTATATGATCCAGTAAACTCTTGTTACCTTATAAAGTGCAAATCTTTGGAATTTGAAAAAAAAATTATATCACAGTGCAATGGGCGTATTAGTTCGATACGATTTTCTTCCCTTTTCCGCGAATGGCCTCTGCCTTCGTAAGATCATAGATGATCATTTTTTCGCTCTCAACATATTCACCCGGAACACGCACCCCCTTCTGTCCGAGTATAAGCCCTCCGAGATCAATCAGGTCATGAAGAAGCCGCCTCTCATTCCAGCGGACGAAGCTTGCGTTTTTAGCCTCAGGATCACGCACGAAAGCCTTCGCATCGGGGTCTCCTTTTTCTCCAGGAGTTATGGCAAATCGTTTGTTCTCGCGATCCAGATATACTTCAGCATACAGCGGGTATCCCAGCAATTTTACAGACGAAGTAGAAAATGCCATTCCATAGCGAGTGAATGACACAAAAACATCATCAAATGCTGTAAATCGATACCGTTCAAATCCTTGCAACTTAATCTTACCTCCGCGTTATTTCCGTCATTGTTTCCCTGAGCATAGATCCGTAATGCGCGTCCATCATCTGCACCAGTTGTCTGGCATCTCCTTCAACGGGATAAATGTATTTCACTGTTGTACTGACATCCGCGTGTCCAAGAACATGCTGTACACCCATTATATAACCCATCTCCGCACCAAAGCTGGCGAATGTCCTTCTGAGTGCATGGCAGGTTACTGCAGGACAAGATGTATCCCGCATTATATCTCTGAATTTCTCTCGGATATCATTTTGAGACAGCGGTTTCCCATCTGCTCTGGAAAACACAAGATCCAATTCATTAACGTAATTCGGTATCATGGCCCTGAGCTTCTGCTGACGTGCCAGAGCAATGTTGATGATTCTCTTTGTCCAGTCAGGAATCGGAAAGGTTCGGTTTCTTCGGTTTTTCGTAGGGCAGACACTTTTTCTGTCCGCAGAAAGCTGCTGAGACACTGTGATTTCCCGCCGGCAATTATCGATCTGCTTCCAGCTGAGTCCCAGAGCCTCACTGGTTCTCATTCCGGTTCCGAGCATGAGTGCATACACCGGCATATATGGATGTTCCTTCTCAGTGATGAGGAGCTTCTTGATTTGATCATCATTTAAAATCGGCTGATCCTGAATAACATTTTCGATTTTTCGTAGCTCTCGGCAAGGATTTGTAACAAGCCTTTTGTTACGAATGCCATATTCAAGAGCGGCGTTAAGAAAACTGAGGGCCAATTTTATCCTTCGCGTTGAAAAATTGCAGTCATCGAGTTCAAGAATCCAGTCTTCCAAGTCATCAGAATCAAGCTCACCGGCTTCTTCGTCTCCTATAAACTGCAGAATGTCGCTTCGGATTCTTCTCTGCAGGTCATCAATTCGACTCTGTGATACCGATGTATCCTTATATTCCAGCCATTCTTCCATGAGCTGCGTCACTGTGATTGCTTCTTTCTTGAGGCCTAGTTCTTCATCACTGTAGCAACGGGATCGTTCTATGTCTTCAAGAATCTCTTCAGCAGTTTTTCCTGTATATTCGCGCTGAATCTGACTCCCTGTACGCCAGTCTCTTCCCGTAGTAAGCTTCAAGGAAAGTGAGCCATTCTTCTTGCTGAGCGTTCTGTATTTTCCCTCAACAAATACTTTCATGCCTCATCACCATCCCTCATAATCTTTTCATAGTAATCGCCGTATGCTTTTTCCGCCTCTGTAAGGTCATCAAGCGCGGAATAATACCTGTCAAGAATATCTTCCTTCAGGTAGCCCTGGTATCGCATTAGTGTTTTTGGGTTCGCCCCTGCTCTGATAGCGCGAATCCCATAGCTGTACGAAATGTCCACCGGCTTAAGGTGATAGAGTCCTGTCTCCTGGCAGATTTCTCTCCACTGCTTGCCGAAGCATTGACCTAGGAACTTATTTTTGGGTGAGGTAAAGACTAGGCCCTGAGGATTCTTTTTCATTTGCCTGTCTTTGTTGTCTTGACGGATAAGTGCAAGGCGGAAAAGTTCTCTGCTTTCTGTGGAAAGGGGAATCATTCTGACGCTTTTTGACGGTAATTCTACCAGTCCTTTTTCCCTTATAAGTTTGTGTGTAAGTTCGAGGGCTCCTATACGCTTAAGCAATGATTCTCTGCGTACTGCTGCGAGTTCCTGCCACTGGATCCCTGTGCTTATCATGAGAAGGAAAAGCTCTGGATTGTCTTTTTTCTTTGCGGCTTGAATCAGCTTGCGCTCTTGTTCATCAGTGAGCTGAAACAGCGGACGATGAACGGTGGGGTAACCTTTAAACTTATCCATGGGATTGATATCGATGAGTCTGTCTTTCTTTGCCTCATGAAAGAGTTTTCTCAGAACCCCAATGGCGGTGGCAATTTGTTCGTTGCTTATGCCATCTTTCCTGAGCTTTGTCTTCCATTCTTCGAGCTCATCAACCGTAATGCGGTCAAGAACTTTGCTTCCCAGCTCGCACTGAATCATTTTCATGTACTCATACCTGACGTTTTCGCGTTTTTTGTAGTATGCGAAAATTCGGTCGCATGCTATATCCCAGTAGTTTGCCAAGGTGATATATTTTGTGATGGTCAGCATGCTGCATCCCCCCAAGCCTGAAGAATATAGGCCATGAATTTCTGGTCCATAGCTTTTGCCAGCGCGATGAGTTCATGTTCGGAGGCAACGGGGTATCTTCGTGTAGTTCTGGTACCTCTATGTCCAAGATAGTCCCGCAAATTCAGGAGATCCTTCGTCGTATAGAGTATGGTTGTTGCTGCTGTGTGCCTGAGGCCGTGTGGAGTAACATCTTCTCTTCCTATGGCCTTCATGATTTTGTTGAACTCATAGTAGAACTTCGAGTATATGATCTCAGAGCCATCAGGATTGAGGAAAACGAGGCCATTCTCGCTGCCGGTTTTCTTGTGAATTTCCCTAAGAAGCTCTATAGCCTGCTCACACATTTTGGGTTCACGGACGACCTTGTTTTTCGTGTACGGCACAAATCGCCGAACCTGTTGACCTAAATCACGGTCATAGTAATGATCCATCTTCTGGCATATCATGATCTTTCTGGTCTCCCAGTTCACACGATCCCAAGTCAATCCAAGAGTTTCGCCGATGCGCAACCCAAGATAAAGGGTAAAAAGAATCACAACTCCGTAAGGATGCTCTCCGAACTGATCTTGAAGTCGAAGTATGTCCTCATCTCGTAACACAGCGATGTCTTTCCGCCATTTTCTTGGAACTGAAACATGGTCGCATGGATTGCACTCAATCTTGAGGTGATTCTCCGCAAAACAGAAAATCAAGTTCATCACGGAAAATTCCTGCTTAAGACTGGCAATGTGATCTTTCCTGCCTCTGACATATTGGCGTAAGAGTTCCGGAGAGATTTCGTCCATTCTTTTCTGACCGAATGTTTTCTTCAGGCTTCCGAAAATAATATTGCGGTATTTAGCCATTGAAGTTTCTTCCACGCTGTTTTGCTTACTCTCAAGCCATAGTTCCGCCATATCAAGGAAAGTTGCATTATGTTTTCTTCTCATACTGGTATCACACCTTCCATATCACGATAGTATCCGCTCAACGAGTCAGCTACAGCTCCTGAATCCGGCAGAACATCGATATAATGTTCCTCAGTTACGGCCTCGTCCAAGTGCCCAAGCAAGCGAGTTGCGTCAGAAACTACGCCCGTTGCCTTGTACATCATTGTTGCAGCGGTCGAGCGGAGATTGTGAAGAAAGACGTCTTTGTGCCCCAAGATTTTCCGAAGCCATTCGTTCATGTCGTTTTTGCTTAAAGGGGAGCCGTTATTGAGACAGAATACGAAATCGTATTTGCCGATTGGAGAGAGGATACCTTGAGTTTTGTCCTGAATTTTGTCGAGTATTTGGAAGGCTACTTCCGGCAAATGAAGGACACGTTGCCTGAAGTTTTTTGTGCTGCGGATCATGCGGAGAGAATTTCCGCCGGCGAGTTGGTTTTGTATGTGTACCGTATGGCTTTCCTTTTTAACTTTGTCCCAGGTGAGACCCAATATTTCGGCTGTCCGAGTACCTGTAACAAGTTTGAATTGAAGAAATGCGTTTTGGACAACCGATGAGTCCTGCTTCATGATCATCTTTTGTTCAGCTATGGAAATCGCCTGATATTTCCGGAATTTTTTCAGCGAAGCATTACGAGATTCGCCGCCGCAACTTTCATCTGAAACTTGCATGGCCATCTCATAAGGGTCTCTGTGAAGAAATTCTGCGCTTGTAAGAGTCTGCTCATGTATTTCGATTCCGCACTGTTCAGAAAGCTGCTTGAACGCCCAAATATAATGGGAAACGAAATGTAGATTGCCGTCTCTGTTTGCGAAAATCAAGCAGTCCTCCCAGTTGGAATTTTCGGAGGGGAAGAACCATTTTTTGCGCTTCATCGCTACTTTTCTGAGAAGCTGCATACTTTCATGAGAGAGGTAAACGATGCGTCGCTCTTTCATTTTTTTGACGCTGAAATGATTCTTTTGATTGATTACGCGCTGACAAATTTCTACATAACCCAGATCAAAATGAACATCACGAACGCGTAATGCAATCAACTCTTTCAATTCCAAACTTTCTCTGAGCAAGATTTCCATGACGACGCTTTCGACATTCTGGCGAATTTTCTGAAGAACGTGGTCCTGAGTCTCTGCAGAAAAGGCCTCCGATCTTTCTATTTCTGGTTCTGGGAAAGGCCATGGAGTGCGGTCCTCTATGATTCCTTCGCGATAGGCATATTCACGAATTGCGCGAATTGTGGTCCATTTCTGCATCAGAGAGGGTTCCCTATTACCACACTTCATTCGCAGATGTTGAATCATTTCGGCAAAATCCTCTTTTGTGAGATCGCGATAAGGACGATTCTCAATATTTTTGAGAATGACATTGACGTTACTGCGCTTGGCAGCGAGCGTTACTGCTCCAGTTTTCCCCGACTCAATTGCTCTGAGAAAACCCTTATAGACCATCTCAAGATCGAAATAACTCTTTGCAGTAATCATGATAACCTCCGTTCAATATTTGTTGAAGCATTTGTTGCTCTTGAGGAGTATTATACATGATACTTTTGCTTTTGTTAAGCTATTTTTTCAGTTTTTGTTTTATATATAAATTATTTAGGCTTTTTTCTATCATTTCAATAACATCTGAAATATTCAATTTTATTTTGTTTCATATACGCTCAATGATTTTAAGCGCTACATATTCATCCCGCCCCATTTTAGCCTAGCGTAATGGCTGGAGCAGGCTGACCTATGCCACAAGATTTTAATACGGTTTTGATGCTGGCTGTCAGGCTGACAGACCCTTGCTTCTGATGGCAAAAGTCCAACTTTATATTTGAAATGTGCATACAAATGTGTATACTAAAGGCACTTTCAATCATGGGGGCAAGGACATGGCAGATAAGAAGACGGTGAAATTCACCATGAGGATGGATCCGGAAAAGAAGCAGGAGATGGAAGAATTCTTCGACGACCTAGGGCTCTCCTTGGCATACGGTATCAGCCTGTTCTTTGAGCAGTGTATCATGCTGGCGGGACTTCCTTTCGAGGTCAAGCGGAAGGACAATACGATGCCAACCGTAGAGGAGCTGGCCAAGCGGGAAGCTCCTGCGCTGAAGACGACTCTCTTTTCCATGCGGATGGATCCTTACAAGAAGGCGCAGGTGGAGTACACATTCGAGGAACTGGGTATCAAAGCCTCGGACGCCGTGAATATGTACTTTGAAGCCTGCCTGCATGAATGGGGCATTCCTTTCCGTGTGGGCTATCCGAAACCGAACGCGGAGACGCTGGCCGCAATGCAGGAGGGGGAAGATATCCTCGCGGGCAAAGTAGAAACGGTCGACTACAATACGGTAGAGGAACTGATGGCCGCGTGGGAATCCGGCGCCTTTGAGAGGGATCGTGACATGCCCACAGGTTACGGTTCTGCTGAAGTGTACAGGACGGCAAAGAAGCTGGAGGCGGAGTTGATCCGGCGGGAAATGCAGCAGGAAGCCGGAGGAAAAGAGGAGAATAAAGTTTAGTCCATTCCCACGGATTTTAGTTGTTATCCCTGTGGTGCAGAAGATCTTCTGGATGTATGAACATGGAAGCACCTTAAACGACATCCGCGCCTACCTGAAGGAGAGGGGCATCAAGAGCCCTTGCGGGGCGGACAACTGGACGACCTCGACGCTTGCGGTTACCCTTGCGAATGAACGCTATGCGGGGGACACCCTCCTGCAGAACAGTGATTCGTAAGGAAGTTGCAGTTGGAGCATAAAAGTTGTCATAATTATTCATAAATAACCTATTGTAAATATGACAAACGAGGTGTATCTTATGGCTGAAGCCGAAAGAATCATGGAAGGATGGACGAAGACCGCATGAATAATGAGGGACATATGGACAATTATGCAGTATGGAACTATGAAACGCTTGGAATCTCTTTCAATGTGAATTCTGGCAGGCTCACTATCTTCAAGACAACGCTGCAGGCGATAGGTTACCCGGAATACTTTTATTTTCTGTTTACTCCGGAGGAACGATGTTTGCCATCGAGCCGTATGAGTATGAAGCGGAGGGAGGGGTCCCATTGCCACGCTTCATTCGCAGATGTTGAATCATTTCGGCAAAATCCTCTTTTGTGAGATCGCGATAAGGACGATTCTCAATATTTTTGAGAATGACATTGACGTTACTGCGCTTGGCAGCGAGCGTTACTGCTCCAGTTTTCCCCGACTCAATTGCTCTGAGAAAACCCTTATAGACCATCTCAAGATCGAAATAACTCTTTGCAGTAATCATGATAACCTCCGTTCAATATTTGTTGAAGCATTTGTTGCTCTTGAGGAGTATTATACATGATACTTTTGCTTTTGTTAAGCTATTTTTTCAGTTTTTGTTTTATATATAAATTATTTAGGCTTTTTTTCTATCATTTCAATAACATCTGAAATATTCAGTTTCATTTTATTGCATATACGCTCAATGATTTTAAGCGCTACATATTCATCCCGCCCCATTTTAGCCAATGTATTTCTAGAAATACCAATCCATTCAGCCATCTGAGTACGTGTCATTCTTATTTCAATAAGATGCTTCCACAGAGGATTGTAAGAAATATGGCGATCCATGTGTTAGTTTAACCTCCTTAACTATAAAATCTGTCAAGAATATAGGGCAATATTCTCTAATTATATACATAATATCATAATTCTATGGGAAATTCTTTGAGAAAGCGTCTAAATAAGTGGAAAAGTCGATTTATACTCAAAATACTTCATTGTAGAGTATATGAAGCATGATTTTATCAAGCTTCAATAAGATTTGATTCATTTTCAAAGGATGAGCACGACGATCTTGAGGTAGAATTTCCGCTCGGTCACGGCTGCCGATACGATCTCAAAGCCTTCCTTCCCGGCAAACAGCGGCAGTGTCGCCTCCGCCACGTCCAGGTTATCCAGGCGGCGGTAGCGGTCGCTGAGGAAGGCCCGGCCAAGCATGCCGCGGTCGCCTTCGTCATACGAGCGGATCATGTAGTTCTGGTCACGGTCTGCCAGCCATGCGTTGATGTTGGTCGCCAGCAGGTCCGGTTTCTGCCGGAGCATCTGCTCGGCGTATTTTGCGGGGATGCCCATGGCGGAGTTGATCTGGCCGAGGGACAGGTCGTTGAGCCGGAAGGCCATGCTGGCTGATCCGTTCTCCATGAGCAGGGTATTTCCGTCCGCCTGCATGTGCAGGTTGCGCGCAGGGCTGATAAAGTCGCGGCGCTTCCGGTGCATGTCACTGACCCTCGTCATGACAGCCTGGATGCTCTCATCGGTTTTCATGTTTTTGTCCTTTCCGCCGCCTTTGCGGCACCGTAGTCTTTCACGCTTCCCTTCCGCCTGGAGACGCCGCGTCCCCGCTCCCACATCTCGATCTCGGCAATGCCGCCCATTTCCGGATCCTTGATGAACTGCGTCCCGAGATTCGCCTTTATTGCGTACACACGGCATTCGGTGACTTTCGGATGCATCAGGAGGGACTCGTTGAATTCAGCCGCCATGTCCAGATCGGTGAACCAGAAGGTATGTGTCCGGGCCGGGGCTTTCGTCTTGAAGCTGACGCTGTAGATTTCGCCCGAAGCCGGGTTTATGTTATTGGTGCTGCTCTCCGTCATGTTGTTTTCCATACACTGCTCCTTTCGCGGGTTCCGGCGATGGCCGGACGGGATGCGGCTTCATGTTTCCGCCCCTGGCAGGCAGAGGGAGGACGGTTGCCCTGCCCCCTGCCGCCTGGGCTGAGATTCCTGCCTTTATCACTTAAAGTAATCCGGCAGGGCTTCCTCGTCTTCGAGATACTCGTCGATAGCGGCCAGATCGTCATCCGTGACCGGGGTGAAGACCGCGCTTGCGGGCTGCTTGCCGGAGAGACGCTTGCCGTCAGAGACCAGCTGCACGTTCTCCAGGGAAGCGGAGACACCGTTGTTCCCGTTCTGGCTGTACCCGTAGAAATTCAGTGCGACGTTCAACACGCAGCCGGAGTAGATCTTGTCGCGTTCCAGGATGGGCTGGACATTCTGATCCACCACGCCGGGGCGTTCGCTGTTCTTGCAGTTGATGTAATACATCCCCGCATACTCGGGCTTGTCGCTGCGCTCCTCGTCCCCATCATGGACGGGGTCGGCGATCTTGGCCGGGCGCTTGCCCTTCCAGACCTTATCGATGGCGGCCTCTTCAGCAGCTTCGATGGCCTTGCGGACTGCGTCGACCTGCTTCTTGTCGGTCTTCTTGAACAGAATGACCATGCTGTACTTGGGATCGTTTGTGCCGAAAGCCTTCGGTTCCCACAGGTTCAGATATGAACCGATCCCGGTGACAGTCACCTCTGTGGGTCTGGGGGTACGGTTGGTGTTCGCCATGATTTTTGTCCTCCTTAACTTTTTTTCTTGCCGATAACGGCATCTCACAGCGTCCACCCATTTCTTTTATCTGCTCCGGGAATGCCCGGCCGTTTCGGGCTCCTACCCCTCCACGGGCTTAAAGACATCCTCCGGCGACGGTCTGGTTCTTCCGGTCTCCTCGGTCAGTCTTTCCGGATCGACCGCTTCCCTGGTATCGGTATCCGCGGCCAGGGTGAGCTTGCCTTTCGGCTTCACCACCAGGCCGGTATCCTCCAGAAGCTCTTTGAAGACCG
>CALGGR010000061.1 GCA_937915755.1 uncultured Fretibacterium sp.
GATTCCAATGCCGCTCAGCAGGTGGCACTGGCCATCGGCAATGCCGCCGTACCGCTTGCATATGTGAATGACACGGACTATGCGGCAGGGCTTGTGAACCAGTCGCTCCCGATCGTGGCACCGCTGTGCCGGACGATCGACCTGCTGTGGGAATCCAAGACCTCCGGCATCACCTCCAGTCTGCTCCAGACCTCGGACACCGTCTACCTCAACGAGATGGGCGCGAACACCGAGGATGCCGACACGACCCCGGCCGGTGCCCAGACGGTCGCTGCCGTCACCAAGCGCCGCACCAACATCGACAACATCACGCACCAGAGCAATATCATGGTCTTCGGTTCCATGATGCTCACGGATTCCAATGTGATGCAGGATGCGTCCTACAACAACGCACAGTACCTCGTCAGCGCCGTCAACACGCTGACCGGCAAGGACAGCAGCCTCATCATCTCGGAAAAGGCCCTGACCAACGAGACCCTTGATCTCTCCACCGGTGAGATGCGCGGCTCGATGATCTGCGTATTCCTCATTCCGGCGATCGTCTTTGCAGCCGGTGTCTGCGTGATCCTAAGGAGAAGAAACAAATGAGTGAAGAACAGCAGAAGCCGGAGTACGTTGCCGAAAACGAGACCGCCGAGGCGGATTCCATCTTCGGCAGCACCCCGGAGCCCGCAAAGGACCCGGAGAAGAAGTCCGGCGGCATGTCCGGCAGCACTAAGGTGCTCATCGCCTGCGTCTGCCTGCTGCTCGGACTCGCTGCGGGCACATCGGCAGCGGTGCTGCTGCTGAAGGATGATTCGCCGGAGGTCGATACCTCCTCCGTCCTGAACAGTCTGCTTGACGATGACGAGAAGGGTAACGTCAGGATTACTGACGGAACCTCCGCAAAGGGGGGTAACCCGAACATGAACGTAATCAGCGAACCCGGGCTTTACGCGCTGGTGCTGAAGAGCCGTAAGCCCGAGGCGAAGGAGTTTAGCCGCTGGGTACGTCATGAAGTGTTGCCGGCAATCCGCCAGCACGGAGGGTACTTAACACCGGCGAAGATGGAGGAAGCCCTGCTGAACCCCGACGTGATAATCCGTCTAGCGCAAGCACTGAAGGCAGAGCGTGAGAAGGTAACAGCCCTGACGGAACAGGTAGAGGCTTCGAGGGCGAAGGTGATATTTGCGGACGCGATGGACGCGAGCCAGGAGAGCATATTAATCGGGAACTTGGCGAAGGTGCTGAAGCAGAACGGAGTGGAGATCGGTCAGAACCGATTGTTTGCGTGGCTTCGGGAGCACGGCTACCTGATGAACTGCAAAGGCGAACGTTGGAACATGCCGACGCAGTCAAGCATCGAGCGTGGGTTGTTTGAAGTGAAGACGCGGATAATCAACAACCCTGACGGGAGCACGAAGATAACGCACACGACGAAGGTAACCGGGAAGGGGCAGATATATTTTGTGAACCTTTTCCTGAGCGGAGAGTAAGCAGAGGTACGCGCCTGACGAGCCTCCGGAAGATTGAAAGAGATTACCCGCCGGACATAACCGCATCCCTTGAATTGTAAGTATTTAAGGCACGTGTTTTTTTTGTAGGCGTTGGGATGAGGAACAAGTCGGGCGGGAAATTTTAGGAAGGAGAAACTTCATGAAGACATTGAAGCCGGTAGACGCGGCGACGCACGAGAAGATAGGCGCGGCGTACTTGGTATGTGCGGAGTATCCCGAAATCTTCGGGGACGTGCCGCTGAAGAAGTTTTGCGGGATGTTCGTAGATGTAGTGGACGACGAGGAAGACCGAATGAAGGCGATGGCTCCTGCGATGTACCGCCTGTTGAAGAAGATAGACAAGTGGTGCCAGCGGTATGACCTTGACCCTGACCTTGAGGACGAGCTCTCGGAAGTGCTCGGAGCGATAGAGAGCGAGGCCATCGACGATGAGTAACGAGTTGCAGGTGTTTCACTACATGGAGGAGCACGAGGTACGGACAACAGTGATAGACGGTATCCCGTACTTTGTGGGGAAGGACGTAGCGGAAGCGTTAGGGTACAGCAATACGCGAGATGCGCTAATGGAGCATGTAGATGCAGAAGATAGGTGTGTTCTCCGAAAGTCGGAAAACGCGACGTTAGGATTGGACGTTCCGAATCGTGGATTAACGATAATCAACGAGAGCGGGGTATACAGCCTGATATTCGGAAGCAAGTTGTCAAGCGCGAAGGAGTTCAAGCACTGGGTAACGAGTGAAGTGCTGCCTTCAATTCGCAAGTCCGGGATGTATGTATCGCCTGAACTGGTGAGCCGGTGCGAAGCGTTAGAGCGCAAGGTTGCATCGATGGAGGCAAAAGTGGAAGAGCGTTATGCGCTGTGGGTGTTAGGCGAGACGGTGATGGCACAGGCTGGAGCGATCAGCTTTCAGGAAGGAGCAGGGTTTCTCTCCCAGCATGGAGTAGAGATAGGGCAGAACCGATTGTACAGGTATTGCCGAGAAAATAAACTGCTTTGTTCGCGTAAAGGCCGTCAGTGGAACAAGCCGACGCAAAAGGCAATGGATGCCTGGCTGTTCAATCTTGAAGTGTCAGGCGGGTTTAAGGCGGTAACGCTGATAACGCCGAAGGGTCTGAAGTACTTGACAACCAAGCTGATGGAGGAGACATACCCATTGCTGGAGCTGATGGCGAAAGCAGGCGTGGAAGACTAAGTCAGAAAGTTACCCGCAGTGCCTCAAGGTTTGTTTCTGGAACAGCTCCGAGCAGTGCGGGTGTTTTGTTTCAAGTAGGAGGGCGGAATGACAGCGGTAACGATATTGGCGGTAATAGTTTTATTGTCGAGCGTGAGCGTACTGACACACGCGATAAGGCAGTTGGAGCGAAGCAAGGACGTGCTGAGCTTTGTAGTGGACATGCTGGAGCATAGGGATGGCGGAGATAAATCATCCTAAACACTACGCGCAGGGCATTGAGGCGATAGAGTTCATAGACAGCCACCGGCTGAACTTCTCGCTGGGGAACGCAGTGAAGTACATAGTACGTGCAGGCTTGAAGGACGGCGAACCTGCGGAAGAGGCCCTGCAAAAAGCAGTGTGGTATCTGGAGCATGAGATAAAGCACTTGAGGAACGGATAAGAGATTCCCCCTCCGGCACTAAAGATATGTCAAATAAACGCAGATTTCTTCACCCTAGTTACGGAAGATGTATCGAAGCGGGAGGGGAATATTTCACGAGAGGGGTGAGTAGTCATGAAGGCGCGAAACGGGACGACGCAAGACTTGGCCTACTGGGACACGATACTTGGTACGTATGAAAACCAGTTGGAGAGGATGCCCGAGAAGCTGAAGCGAGAGTTACGCGAGGCGCATTATTCCGGGCGAGAAGAGATATGCCGTCAGTTGAAGGGAACGTGCATGAAGGCGGCAGAAATCCTGCATCATTACCGCCATATGTTGGGAGTGATAAGGCGGACATGAGGAGCAGCTTCAAGGAGAAGTACAACGGTGAGTTGTCGCGAGTGGCGTTCTGGCATTCGATGACGACGCGGCTTGCGGAGTTTGAGAGCCTAGTGCATCACCGAGAACACTTGAGGCCTGAAGATGTGCGGGCGTTGAAGGAGATACACCGAGCCCTGTATGAGTGCTACAAGGTGGCGCAGGAGATGCAGAGGCGACATAGGAAGGAGTTAGAGGATGCAAGTAGAGTTGCTGACAAGCGCAAGTAGTGTTGCAGACATGGAGAAATTTGCGGCGTTAGCGGCGTTGACATGTCGGGGTAACGCGGAGAAGGAGCACGTGCCTTCGGAAGTGTTAACACGGATTATCAAGGCCGGGCATGAGAGCGTTCTTGAGCACATAACGCTGACGTATAGCGTGCAGGGAATAAGCCGAGCGTTGCTTCAGGAGCTTGCTAGACACCGGCATATAAGTCTGAGCGTGGAGAGTACACGTCATACGCTGAAGAAGAGCTTAGAAAGTCCCGATTGGGTAGAGCAAGCGGCGGGAGGAATAGGGCATCCCGTGTTTCGGGCATCATTTCGAGCAAGTGAGGAGCTTTTGCGAGCGGTAGAGAACGTAAAGCGTTTTGCTGATAGGTACCCCGACATGCCCAACGATGAGCTAAAGTACTTTCTGCCTGAATTTTGGCCGACGAACCTGATACTGACGAGCAACATTCGTGAGCTCCGGCACATCCTGAAGCTGAGGACAGCCCCAGCGGCGTTAAAGGAGTTTAGGAGGTTAGGACACACATTGTACGATGCAGTGCCAGAGGAGTACAGATACTTGCTGTGGGATTGCGTATATGGAGCGGACTGCGTACACGAGGAGGTTAAGTTATGAGCGAAGATAGAGCCCTTGAAATTGTGGATATGCCTGATCTTGATGGGGCAATAGAACGTGTGAGTTCTTTATTTTTCACATATAGGACAAAGGAGAAAACTAGGTGTGCCGGAGCATACATAATGAGTGCCTTAAACAACATGAAGAGACCTGGTTTCTCTGAAATGTTTACGAATACAGTGGAGAATGTGAAAGGAGACGTGTGGCAAGCAGTGATGTATGCCTTTATCTGGCATTTGTTTTTTGTAGTGGAGGAGACAGAATGAGTAGAAAAGTATCTCCCTGTCCGAAATGCGGATGCTCTGACTTAGGACTGATGCGTATTCAGGAAGTACAAGGGCTTGAGTGGTATCAGGTATCGTGCAAGGCCTGTTGGAAAGTTGCAGAGTGGAAGAACTCTCCCGAAGAGGCATTAGCTTCGTGGAACAGGAGGCCTTAGCATGAGTAATTTCACGCCCGGGAAGTGGATATACTATCCGCCCTCAGAAAATGACATTAGGGAAGGACTTGAAGACTGCACCATCCTTTCAATACAAGGAAGGATAGAGCATTTCATAGGGACGATTAGTACTGAAGCCGAC
>CALGGR010000062.1 GCA_937915755.1 uncultured Fretibacterium sp.
ATAAATTAACGAAGTCCGAAGCGAGCAAGCTGATAGGACAGGTAAAGAAAGGAGCGTAAATTATGAAAAATAGAATTATGTGGGCGCGTTTTCTTGATTTATGTCATGCAAGATATAGACAAATGAATCGTGATTTATTTTATGTTCATGATGTTCCATTGATTCATTTTGATAGTCTTCCTTACATGAATTACCAACGGAAGGATTTTTTTATTCTTATATCAGATACGCATACAAGTTTTTGTAAAAGTATTAATGAGGTAGAAATTCCTGAATACATAGTTGGAAAATTTCCGTATTTTGAGACGTGTAAAAATATCAATAATATAAATCATATGGCTTCTTTAATTCATGATCGTAATAATGATTTTTATAGCTTTATGTATATCGATGGCGATGATTTCTATACTTTTCCTGCTATATCAAAAGAGAAAGAATTTGTTTTGATAGGTGCAGATAGTACTTATTGGTGGTATGCAGATAAAGAAGCAACATTTGAATCATATAAACAAGCATATCTATCATGCAATATATAAGGAGGTATACTCATGGAACTTTTAACGACACGCGAATTTAACGGAGTAGCCCTAGCCTGCTACAAAGCGGAGAATGAATCAGACGGTTTCTGGGTAACGCGCGAACAGGTCGGGCAAATGCTGGAGTATAAATATCCCGGTATAGCAATAGGGAAAATTCATAATCGTAATAAAGACCGACTTGATAAATATTCAAGGGTAAACCAAATTGACTTACCCTTTGGAGGAACTCAGACAGTAACGCTTTATAACTTCAAGGGCTTTCTTGAGATATGCCGATTTTCCAAGCAGCCGAAAGCCAATGCAGTAATCGACTTTGCGTGGAGCGTGATGGACGAGATACGGCGAACAGGGAAATATGAAGCAGTGAAAATTCCTGCGATAAACGTCTATGCAGCAAACGCCTTGCACCGCCTGATGAGCTATATAGATAACCCCGAAGACAAGAAATTTCTCACGAATTACGCGGCGAAGTTAATAACCGGTCAAGACTTAAGGCAGCCTGTAACGGTAATCGAGCAATATACGATTGAGGATATAGCACGACAACTTGATTGGGAGGTAGAAGCGTTGAAAGTCCGAGCCGACGCTTTGCACATAAAGCACAGTGCAGACTGGATATTAACGAAATCTAAGCGTCAAGAACTAATTGACCTGATAAGGCAAGATGTAGTGCAGATAAAAGACGGGTACGAGTATTACGCAGATGGCCGGCGGCGTATCCATTGGGAATATGACGGCAGTAAATATGCGTCGGGGATTTGAGTTTGAGAATGAGCTAAACCGGTTAAGCAAATACCTGAACGCAAAGGGAATACATATGCACAAGAATCACCCTCACAGAACCGAGAGCGGCTTATATCTTGAGGGTGAACCTTTTGATTATGAAGTAGTATCAAGAGGCAGGCTGCATTGTTTTGACGCGAAGGAATGTGCAGGTAACCGTTGGAGCTTAAGCAATGCGAAAGTAAATCAGCTAAATAATTTGCTTGTGTGTCAGAAGAACGGCGCGCAGGCATATTTTTTAGTCTGGTTCAGGAAGATAAATAAAATCATTAGATTTGACGCAGACTACGTAAAGCAGGCGTTAATCGAAGGCAAGAAAAGTTTACTCCCAGAGGAGGGGCAACAATGGCAGTGGACAGAATTAGATACATAAAAGAGAAATACAGCGTTTTAGAGTATGCGCGAGATGTTCTAGGTTTACCAGTCAGAAACAGCGGCGACCGAACGATTTCCCTAGCACCAGATTCGCATAATCCCACAGCATTAGTAATCTACGAGGATTACTGGCGAGACTTCAAGACAGGAGCGGGCGGAGATGTTATCGACTTATGCGCAGAAGCCCGGCATAACAGCGACCGGGGAGCAGCAATCCGAGAATTAGCCGGAGATTACGGACTGGACTATCACTGGCAGGAATATACGGTTAATCTAAATAACAAGATGGCATATTTTCATGACCAGTTACGGCCAGAAGATAAAGAATATCTAGCGAAGCGCGGAATAACACAGGCAACAGCTGACCGATTAAGATTAGGTTACGATGAAGAAGAAGACCGTCTAACAATCCCGTACTACAAGAACGGTTACGTTGCATATTACATAGCGCGTGATCGGAGCGGAAAAGAGGGCGTATCGAAGTATAAGAAGCAGAAACTTGACGGGTATAACGAAAATATCCCGTGGGGATTGCATACGCTGATGCCGAAACGTCGAGAGGAGATACAAGCCGAAATTCAGGAGAAATTAAAGACTTTACCTGAAGAAGAAGGCATGAAGATAAATATTGAGAGCTTAGAGAAAACGTTAATCATAGCTGAGGGAGCATTTGACGCAATGAGTTTTGAGCAGGAAGGCTTCCGAGTACTCTCGCCGATAAGCGGCTATTTCAATGACAGTGCCAAGCGTCAGGTAATCAACATAGCACAAGGTCATGACACAGTATTTATCTGCTTTGACAACGATCAAGCTGGGACGCGATTTCAGGTAACGATGGCGCAGTTATTCTTCAAGCATAGAATACACTTTGTATGCGGATATTTGCCTAAAGGCGTGAAGGATGTTAGCGAATACTACGAAGCCGGTGGCAATTTATTTGAACTGGTAAACGGTGCGCAATCAGGAATAAAAGAATTAGCAGCGCGAATGACCGATCGAGATGAATTCAAAAAGTTCGTATATGACGCAGCGCGATTTGTAGAAGAACCTGAACTTGAAGAATTATTTACAGGTACAGGCGACACATTCCCTCAAGAATGGCTAAAGAGCGTGAAGAAAAGGGCGTTACGAGCCCCCCTTGAAATAATGATAGTGCAGGAAGTGCTAAAGAAACATAAGCTCAAACACTTTGAAGGATTAGGCTTTTACGAATATTCACATGGAGTGTGGCTTCGCAGACTAGATAACTTAATACGGAGCTACGTAGCGAAGGCGTTAGGTTACCACGCGACCGGCGCAAAATTAGATACAATCTTGAAATTTCTGAAAGCAGAAACGACAACGGAGGAGAAATTGAACAGGCAGGCAGTGTTTAATTTCCGTAATGGAATTCTTGACTTAGAAACAGGCGAATTCAAAGATCACAACGAAGTATATTTAAGTTCCGTGCAAGTGCCCTACGATTATGACCCAAGCGCGCAATGTTCTAAATGGCTAAAGTTTGTAAGTGAAGTAATGGCCAATCGCAAGCCGTCAATGATGTTGTTGCAGGAAGCAGCCGGGTACGTACTATTTAATGACTGTTCACTACAGAAATGTTTTTTCTTGATAGGAGACGGAGCGAACGGGAAATCAGTAACGTTAAATGTGTTGGCAGAGCTTTTCGGTAAAGATAACGTATCAACAGTAGAAATGAGTGCATTAACTGAGCCATTTCAACGAATAGCGTTGTTGACTTCATATATAAACATAAGCACCGAGACAAGTTCAGATGTAAAGGGAGCAGAAAGCATATTCAAGCAGGTAGTAGTAGGCGATAAGATAAGCGCATGTTATAAGAATAAGGATTTTATCAACGATAATCCGCGCTGTAAGATGTTTTGTGCTTGTAATGAGTTTATAAAGTCGCGAGATACAACGACAGGATTTTTACGGCGAATATGTTTTATAGATTTCCCGTGCAAGTTCGAAGGCAAGAACGCAGACCCTGACTTAGAAAAGAAATTAATTACCGAGTTATCAGGAATATTTAACTGGTGCTACGAAGGGTATAAACGCCTGAAACAAAATCGCAAGTTCACAGAAACGCCCGAACAATCGCAAATAATGTCAGACTTCATAGACCAGAGCAACCCTGTAGCCGTATTTATTCGTGAAGAGCTGGCAAGCGAATTAGGAGAGTTTGAACGCAAAGATTTATATGTTCGCTATGTAAATTGGACGAAAGCCGCCGGGCATGAGACATTGAGCCGAACAAAGTTCACTCGTAAATTCAAGGATACGCTGAAACAAATACGCCCTGATGTGGTAGAAAAGAAAACAGCCTACGGCCGATATTTTATTTTCTCAGTGAATAATGAGCCTGAAGCAGAAACGCCGCATTTATGGGATATAGCAGGTAACGATGAGTAAAATAAGCAATATCTTAGCTGAGTTTACCCGGCAAGGAATAACATATAAAGTATCCGACCAGTTAAACGGCTGGCGGGTATTTTTATATGGAGGGGATGACGAAATCCGCAAAAAATTTCAAGCAAATTTATGGAATGAAAAAGAGCCGCAGAAACTGGAGGCCGGTAAGTCGGAATCAACAGAGCAGGGAAATAATGACACTGCTTCTGTAGCCAAAATTGTGCAACAAGTGTTCGCTAAGGAAACTTCTTTGACCGAAAAAGTTCAGATGTTAAATAAGTTTGCTGGTGGTTACTTTGTAGCAAAAGATTTTGCTAATGCACAATTGCTGCTGGAAAAGGCTTTGGAAATAGACAGCCATCATCTGCAAACCTTAACGAATCTTGCAATACTCGCAAAAGTTCAGGGGGATGGGGATAAGGCTTTAGCATATGTGGCGAAAATGCAGGAAGTGGATTTTGTATTGTTACAAAGAATAATGGGGTAGGCATATGTTTAGTGACTTAAACGTCGTAAGTTTTTCTAAGAATGTTCTAAATTGTGATATACTGGAAAAAAAGGGGATAATAGCAGGCAGACGATGAAGGGAGTTGCAGCGATGAAGCGCTTAATCTGTTTGCTGCTGTGCCTGGGCCTGCTTGCGGGCGCTTTCCCCTTCGCCGCGGCGGAAAACGCGGAGGAGGACGAGGTTCAGTTTACGCAGGAAGAGCTTGAGGAAATGGAGGAGGAACAGCGGGAGGCTGAGGAAGATATCGAAGCGGTGGTGGAAGGAGAGGTCTATCACGAGAAGGTGAAGGAGGACTTCAGCCTGAATTCCCCGGCATTGTACACCGGCACGCTGCGGGGCGAATACAGCATTTTTTCCGAGAAGGATATCGAGAGCAAGAAGCTGCGCCCCTCTACGGGGCACGATGTGAAGGTGGAGATCCTCTTTGTGGGGCTGCGCTGGATGATCGTGCGGAAGGATAACATCATCGGGTATGTGAAGCGGGAATACATGCACAAG
>CALGGR010000063.1 GCA_937915755.1 uncultured Fretibacterium sp.
CTGCTAATGTTGAGCGGATGAAAAAATTTCTTCAGGGGCAAAATTTAGATATTCCCTTCAATGTACAGCTTACACAAGCATATAATCAGTTAAAGGAGTTTTCTAAATCTGCTGCTGAAAAATACGGAATACCGGAAGATATTGTGAATGCAGGTATATTCAACAGGCTCAAACGATTAGCAGAACAGGGCAACAAAACCGCTCAATCATTAGTCAACGGCTGGTCAGGTGTAGGCAATACTTTCGATACCTTCATGCAGAATGCTCGCGAGGCTGTCCAGTATTTAGGGGCTTCTCCTGAACAATTTGCTCCGGCTCTGAATAAGCTCACTCAAAGTATACAAAAAATTGACCCGCTGACAGGCAAGGTTACTGAACAATTCAAGAAAGCCTACAATGCGCTCAAAGAATGGGGCAATATCACATTCGATAAATTGAGCCAGCGCATTCAACGATTACGCAAGGCTGTTGAAGAGGGTTTTATTGATAAATCGGCTCTCGAAAAAGAATTTCAGAATGTCTCTGAGCAACTTAAAGTTAAGGTCGTTGCTGATTTACAGGGCGATAAAGGCATGTATAAATCTCAATCTGCATATGAAAGCGTCATTGCCTCCGAATTTATTTCAAGGCTTAATGATTTAGGCGGAGATACCTTTATGGAGATGGCTCGTAAGCAGTTTGAAGGCAAAACGGGAGCTTCTATAGGGCATTCTATACTCCAATCAGCGCAAACATACAGCACGGCAACTTCAAAACGTGATGACGGGATTGTGAACTTTCAAAGTATCTCACAAGCTCTCAGTCCTGTAGTTTCACGCATTGAACAGCTCGCTTCTCAAAAACAGGAAGCTAATAACTATTCTGTGAATATTGCGCAGGTCATCAGTGAAATTAGATACGTTAAAGAGGCTGTTATTTCTCTTGAAAACACCGTCAGAGCACAGCCTAATATTGCGGACGCTGTTACTTCTCTTGAAGCCGCTATCAAAGCTATTCCGGCCTCAAGCGTTTACGACATTGACATAAATCAACAGGGCTTCAGTGTAGGAAGCAGGGTAGACGCTGATAATTTAGCCCGTTCTACTGCTAAATCGCTGCAGGTTGGGTTAGGAAATGGAGGTCTTTAATTTTGCCGGAAAAACTCTATAAATCCTATTCTCTGGAAAAATCATCAGATAACAGCAGAGTTATTACTTCAGGAAGTCTCACATATTGGAGTGATACACCAACTTCTACTTACAGCATAGGCGATGATTTCAGACCTGTCCCTGAAGCTCCACTTATGAAAGTCGCTAAGGTCAGCATAAAGGACAGCGTCATCGGTGAGCATTGCGGGCTTCCTGTTCGGCAATGGCAGATTACTGTTGAAGGCAGTAATGATACTTCTCTACCTGCTAATGAACAGAGTATTGAATATGAGCTTAATGGTGTTACTGCAAGAACTGTTGACGGCGAATTTGTTGTATTGAGGCGGTCATCAACTCCCATAACAAGAAAATCTATCACTGTATGTACAAGTACTAATACGGCTGTAGTCCTGCCCGGCGCAACCTATGAAGGCGGTATCGTTACAAGCGTCAATATCGTAAAGGAAACCACAAAGATTAATGGGGCCGATTTAGGGACTTATTACAAGCAAACTATTGAGGTCGAATTATGATACTTCTTGATTACAATCTTAGTTCTACTATTAACGGCGGGAAAATTACCGCTTTTCATTATTCCAGAAGTCTAAGTGAACTTGTCGGCTCTTGGTCGGCTGAAGTTGCAGGCGGAACTTTCAAGGCTGGTAATTCTATTGCTTTCAGCGGGGTAATGGACGGCGGGATTATCTCAAACGCATATAAAGATGTGGACGGCTTATGGCATATTGAAGGCAAGGACGCAGGGGTTAAGCTCATGTTATCAACTCCTGATATTTCTGATTTACCGGGGGGGAATGCAAAAACTGTTATTCAGTACCTTGCTGCATTCTGCGGTATTAGCCTCATTATGAGCAATAACGGCCTTTCGGGCTTTAATGTCCGTTCCGTTATTAGCGGCTCTACTTGTGCTGAAGCTGTCCTTGAGCTGGCTATGCTAAGCGGTTATATCGCCTTTATCGATAATGATGGGAGGCTGAATATTACTGCACCTAATACAAGCAATGACGCTCCGGTATTTACTAATATCATTGATAATTCAGGCTCGGATATTGATTTAGACGGCTATGCTACTCAGGTTTTAGTTACTCTCAACAGACGTAATGATGTTACTGAACCTAGCGGCGAAGAGTTTTTCTACACAGGCTCTCAGCCTTCTTTAACTCCTACCAGAACTACTTATAGAGATACTTTCGCTAATGGCAGTTATCGTATCGTCATGCTTGAACCCTTCGGCGTTACTGAAAAAGCAGAAAGCTCCTTTACAAGCGATAACATTACTTTTTCTACTACGGAAGACCATGATTACACATATAAGGCTAAAACTGTTTGGAGGGATAATCAGGAATATGTGTTATTTGCTTTCTATGAACGAGGTTATACGCTTACTAATACAACTCAAGGCTCGTATCCTATCGGCAATGAGCAAAGCCTTACATTCACTGAAACTACAACCGAAACCATGTCCAGAAATCTATCTATTTTTGACGCGGTCGGCATTCCTGAAGATTGGGAAGGGCAAATTGATATGGTGCAGTCTGAAACCATTACAAGAACTACTACAAGAACCGGCGGGAGAACTCCTGATGAAAATATGCCTGCTTATTCTCCGCCTTATGACAGCACTATCACAAGGACTTTCAAGCGTCAGAATTTCGGCAAGGGGTTATTGTGCAATGAAGTTGAAAGCAGGTATGAAGCTCGGCAGGTTGGAACTATCAGCCCTATAAAACAGGACGGCGCATTAATTCCTCATTTCCTGCTAGGCTCTAATCTTGCTATTCAAACTCATTCGTCTCCGGAATGGGTTGAAGTCCTCACTTACAGAACATATTACGACAGATACAACGATGAGGGCGAGTGCATGGTGTCAACACGCTCTGAATGGTCTGATGACGGTGCTCAATGGCTTACTGCACACGCTTTAACTACAACTGGCGATGAGGATATTGACGAATTCCAGCAGGCTTATGCTAAATTCTCTCAGCAGTCGCACGGCCTTGATATTTCTTTCGGCTCATCTTCCATTTCTCAGGCTTGGCAGTTCATTGAACTTCAAGGACGTACTAAAAACTATTACGCCGATGATGCTGAAGGTATCGTCCTCGCTAATATTGATGATTGGTACGATAACGGCGAATATGTTAAAAGCAATGTATGTCCGCACTACAACCAGACTGATAAAACTTGTAATATTTATATGCTTCCTCCTACTTCAAATACTACTCCTAAAGCATGTATATATTTCAAGGGCAGAATGGGATGGACGCATTGTCAGCGGGCTATAGCGGCTCTTGAACTGGCTAGAGAGCAGGACGCTTCTTTGCTTAATAGCGTTATTATTGGTTCGGCTTCTGTTTCTGGCAATGATAATCCTAAAGCAGGCTATCAGAGAGATTTTTACGTTGATGATATTCTTACTGATGAACAGGCTCAAAACATTGCAAACACTGTAGCTCAAAACATACTTAACGTTAAAAGCACTAAAGGTATTCGCAAAACTGTTACTATTCCTTATGACCCGTCAATTTTACCGGACGGCTTGATTGTTGAAGTCTCTCACGATTGGGCTGAACTTCAAACCTCCGTAACATATCTTGATGATGGCTCTATTCCGGAATATCTCATTTCAAAAAGTGTTGCAGGTGTTGCGTCTCTGGTTTCTGCTAGAGAGAATGCAAGGCAGAATATTCCTCGTTACGGCTCGGTCGTTTCAACTAACGGTAAAAACGCGCTCGTTAGGATAGGCAGTTCTAATATCTCATGCACTACTAAGTTAAAAAATTTAGGTGCTGGCGATATTGTTTTAGTTTCTTTTCCTGCGGGGAATAAATTACGCGGACAGATTATCGCAAGGCTATGAAAGATTTATTTTTTGGTGCACTCGGCAGAACTGATAATCACGGCGGGTCTAAAATGTTTTCTACACCTCATACTATCAATATCACTCCGGAATACACCATTAACACTAACATTAACAGGAACTTTGTTACTTGTTCCTTAGATGGCAGATTATGGGCTTTCGGGTCGGGCACTACTTACGTGCTTTTTGCCTTTAACTGGAATGTGCAGACTTCACAGCTTGAACAGTCGGCTTACTTGAATTTCAGAGGCGAAAGGATTATTGCTAGGGGGCTGGACTGGGTTCTCACTCCAAGAACTTTGATTTTTGTCTCGGATGAAACACCTTACATTAACACTGCTAATCTTTTTGACGGCACGGGCAGGTTTTTATTTTCTATCCTGCGTTCAAGCGCAACTACAGCTGCATGGGGCTTGGGGGAAAATGGCAACTCGGAAGGCTGGGGCTTCTTCAACAAAAATAATATCGCGGGCTTTCAACAGTGTTATTCTTTTTTGCCTTCTGTAGGTGATTGGTATATCACTCCAAATTTTTTGCTGAAGAAAAATTACAGCTCCTCTTATAACTCTATGAGGCTCTTGCGTCCTCTTATACCTCTTGAATTTAACGGCACAAATACACCGTTTTATGGCATGGGATATAACACGGGAAGTATTCAGTTAGTTCACAGGGGTAATGCTATCTATGGCAGGGGCGCAAATAATATCGGGAGAGTGTTTTTATTACCGGCTGTCTTCGATGAAGATGGTGAACCTATTGAATTTTATCTGTATATCAGTCCTGATTACGTATTCAGCAGGTCTAATGATAATGATTGGCCTGATATGCCGATTATTGCTTCTCAGAACGGCTCATTTTACGGCTTCGCTTCTGAACAGATTGATACACTCAATAACGCTTTATGCCATTCTTCAGAGAAATTCTTTGATGTAGCAAATGATGAATGGCAGGATTATGAAGGCTCTATCTTCTTTGACCTCCTTCATTCTTCTGCCGTAGGTATTCAAGATGAGGGGCTAACCCTCTTTCATGATAGCGTTGTTGATTTGCAGTGCGAGGCTCTACCTCAATGGGTTGCTCCCTCTGAAACATTAGATTGTATTACTGATAATCTCGTCATCTCTTCAACTGATGATTTGATGTTTGCTGCTAATATTTCAGGCTTGTTTCACCGGAACACTCTGGATAAAAAAACGCTTCCTTTATCTTCCGTAACATACGGTGATGGCAATAAACATGTTAGAGTTTCTTTAGGTTTAACAAGCGGGAGCAGGAAAAATATAGCCGTCAATCATTTTGCGTCTAATGAATTACAGCCTTCTATTGCTTGGGAGAATATCTACAAGCAGGCTGTTAATATCAGGCTTCTTAATACTTGGGAACAATCTTTATCTAATGTGATATATATCAATGGTTATCCTGTTATCTCTTCTGGTCTGCTATATAACATTTCAAGGCCTGTTGACCAATATAATGAAATTCAGTTAGATAACTATGACAGCACTATTTATACCTACGGTAATAAATCTGACGGGACTATTGCATGGCCGGATATTGTTCATAATGCCTTTGTTGATTTATCTTTTATTGATCCTGATACAGGGGAAATTGAGACAAGACATCTTTCTATAAATTATGAAAATGTTATCCCTGAAGCTGGAGAAGATGATTGGTATAGTGAATTTCCTAATTACTACATGTTTTGGCCGACAGGGCAGAAACTTTACAGACCTGTCAGGGTAGATTTTCAGAATGGTATGTTCGGTATCGTTTCATGCTATTACGAAAGCAATGATTATAATATTATTCGTAGTGATAATTACTTTACTCCGCTCATAAGCATTGAAAGCATTATTCCTTCTACTTGGCAAAGCGGAACAGGAAGCGGGTTATCTCTCAATTCCTTAATATTGCCTAATGGAAGCCTAAATTCTTTGCCTACAGGCTGTGCATCGGCTGCTTATGCCGTCTTTTCTGAGAATAATACGAATACTAAATTTGCTTTACATCTACCGTCTTTGCTGTCTGTTGATACTGAAGGCAATAAAACAGGCTTCTTTCAAAATGCTGATAACTTTACTTTCAGCCAAATACAAGGTTATAACTTCACACTTCATTTTGTTACAGGCGGAAATAAAACTGCTGTCCTGCGTTCGGAAGCATTCAGCAATATTTTCAATTTCTATGATGAATTACAAAGGAGTAGATTATCTTGAACTGGATTTACAAAAATAATTCTCAGCACGTTATCCTTTACAACAATAAAACCTGCCGTCCTGATGAGGAAATTACCTCATCATATCCGCTGCCTACATCTTTGGGGCTTACTTGCATTCAGGATGGCTCAACTCCTGACCCCGTTATTCTCCATGATGATATTTCTCTTAATGCTGGGGCACAAACAACTATCAACATTAATGCTCCGGAACGCTCCCCTAATATCGCTCTATCTATCTTGTGCATGACTTCGGAGGCGGGCGTTGAATGCAGGTTCAATCATGAAAATAATAATCCTGTCCCCATTGATGGTCGCAGTTTCAATCAAACTTTGCCGTGGGTTATGTGTTCTCGGATTATCCTCAGTAATCCCACTGCAAATACTGCTATTATTAGCATTACTGCTGTCGAGGTCGTTAGCTAATGGCTTTAATGATTTTTACTCCTGAGCAATATTACACAAGCTCGGCGGCTAGCGGCGGAGGAGGCGGGGGTGCTAGCGGTTTAACTAATACTGCCACTCTCAGCAAGTTTTCTACAGATGCTAACGGCAATTTGTTATTTAACGGCAAAATCGTTGGCGAAAAATCTGTTGAGGTTTCTTTCAACTTTATCTTATCCGCACAAAACATTTTGCAGAAGTTTATCGCTCTGCCTAATGATTGTGATACATCTCGTAATATCGTTTTTTATCTTAGCGGACTTGCTCTTGCTCAAGACGAGTTCTGGGAGGTGATTGAAAAAGATTATCCGGAACAAGATTTAATTTCGTGGAATGGCCTTCAACTTGAGACTCTTATTCAGGTTGGAGATAGTGCATGTATTACTTATTACAAAAAAAATTAATGGAGGTCTTTTTTTATGTCTTTAATTGACAGAAGGTTACTTGACGTTCGTATCGCTGTTCAGGCCGTTGCTAATGAGCCTGCCGCTAATCCTACCGCTGGCATGCAGTACATTGTAGGCTCTTCAGGCACAGGGGCTTTCGCTGATGTCGCCGAAAATTCTATCGCTGAATATGACGGCACTAACTGGAAATTCATTACGCCAACAGTCAATTCGCTTGAGGTACTCAATATCGCGACTAAACAGCTTTTACGCTATAACGGCACTGCATGGACAGCAGTCGTTACTTTTAATGACGTTGATATGCCCATCTCTGTTACTCATACTCTTACTGCTACGGAGATTACTAACAAGTCCTTTACTCTTGCTACCGGCGTAAAAACAGGTTATGAGAGCGGCGTTATTCTTTTCTTCTCCGGTGTAGCTCAGCTTGCTGGCACGGACTTTACTGCTTCAGGTACTACCATTAGCTGGAATGGTAAGGGATTAGCTGATATTGACCTTAAGGCAAACGACGTTCTGCTTCTCCACTACGTACCGGCGGCTTAAGGAGGCGTTATTATGTCTATTGACAGACGCTTTATTTCTAATCTGCGCTTCACGGTGAAAAGTGTAATTCAAAATCCTAGTCATTTGGCAAATTTGGAAGTAGGGAATTTACACATAACTACTGAGGCTTATGCCCAACTGTCTATGCCTGCTGGGGCAATTATAGAAGTAATACAAAAAGAAGCAAATAAGAGTGTAAAACTGTTTTATACTCCAACCGGCGGCGAGTGCGTATTCAATGAAGCTACGGAGGCTTTTTTACGCTTTGATACTGCTAACGGCTGGGTCTCGGTTGTTGATGTTTCACCTAATAATGACGGTTGTGCTTCCGTTGAAGTACATACTCTCAATGCCTCTGAAGTTACAGCTAAATCTTTCACTCTCTCTAACAGCATTGCTTCAGGGGAAGAGAGCAATACCATCTGCATTGTTGAGGGTGTAGCTCAGGTCTATAACACTGACTTCACAGCTTCAGGCACTACTATTGGCTGGAACGGTAAGGGATTAGCTGATATTGGGCTTATGGCCGGTGATACTTTCGTTGTCCTTTACAGGAAGGCTAATTCATGAACTTATTAAATCCTACTAACGTTTGGCAGGCTAACAACCTGCCAAACGGCATTAATTTTTCTGATGGCGTTATTTCGGGCACTCCTACTACTGCAGGAACTTTTACCGTGCCTGTTACTGTTACAAATGAGTTAGGGACTAGCACTAAGAACATTACAATCATTACAAGGAACAGGCCGGGTACTGAAAAATTCTCTATCCTTCAGAATGGCGTTCAGGTTGCACAGCTTACTATTCCCGAACTTCGGGCTATGGTGCAGGACGGAACGGCTCAAACCACATATAACTGCACTAATACGCAGATTATTTTGCCGTTTAATCTTCCTGCTGTTTCTTATAACATTTCAGGAAATATTATTACTAAACCGGCTCATCAGGTAAATATTGCTGTAAATTTTTGTGATTTTAGAACTGTTACTCTGGAAGATGAAACTACTACTCCGGGACTTATCTTGCAATTCGATAAAATCCTATGGCCTTATGCTACTTTCTTTGATTATCAAATGAATAGATGGAAATATTCATATTTACGCCAATGGCTTAATGCGTCAGGCAGTGATTGGTTTGATGAGGCTTATGATACGCAGTTATCTCCGGACGAACTTTTAACCGAATATTCTAGGTTTGCTAATTGTACTTTCCTTCAAGAGGGTATTCACGGCTTCCTTGATTATTTGCCGGAAGACTTAACCGCTGTACTTCAGCCTGTCCAGCTTCAAACTAACGTTGAGTATATTCAAGATTTTAACGATGAAACTATTGAAGACCCTGATTATATCAATGGGTATGATGTAGATATTACTTTCGATAAGATTTTTATTCCTTCTTTTCAAGAAATGAATTTATCTGTTTCGGCTAATTCAAGCTATGGTGATACTCCTCCTGCAAACATTGAAGGAACTGCTTGGGCTTATTACTCAAATTTCATCACAGAATGGTACATTAACTCTTATTCATCTGAAATTGTTTCTGCTTGTCTTCAAAAGCAGTTGTTAGGGAATGAAACAGATTGGGACAGCTCACAATATAATTCTCTATGGAATGCACGAATTATTTATAGTGTTGTAGGATATGACCAATATCAGAATATAGCTAATTTACGTGCACTGCTTATTCGTTCTAGGTCGGCTAAATCTAATGAAGAACAGGTTTATGGCAGTTCATCTTCTGCAAACTTTCATAAATCTACTTGGGGCTATTTTGTCGAAGATAATTATGGGATAGGGTCTGATACTGATTACATTAATAATCTTCATATGCAGCCTGCTCCGGCTTTCGTTCTTTGCTAAGGAGGTGTAGATAATGGCTAAACTTGATACTCGCATTATTCCTCTCGATGAGTTGTTTGCTCCCGTTATCTCCGATGGGCAGATTATCACTTGCTACCTTGATGAGGAGATGACACCTTATGCTATACAGGGCGACAATATTAATGTAGTTATCGATAAATCAGGCTCGCTCTCTGCCTTGAATACCAATACTAAAAGCTCTCTAGTTAGTGCTGTGAACGAAGTTAAATCTTCAGTAGGTACTAACGCCTCGAATATTGGAACATTAAGTAATTTAGGTACTACGGAAAAAGGTTCACTGGTTGGAGCTGTGAATGAAATCAATACAAATACCAAGATTACCAGCCCAACTGATGGCAATGTAGTTACTATGGACACTAACGGCAAGCTCACTAACTCCGGTATCGCTTCAGCAGATATAGTAACCAAGATAACCGGTACAGTAACAACCGGAGGCATACCCACGATAACAGCAGACGGAAAGCTACAGAACAATACAACACTGCTTACTGACGTGGTAACCAAAGTAACTAGTGCTACTAATGGAAACCTTGCAGGACTGGACGCTAATGGCAAACTTATTGACTCCGGTGTTGCTTCAAGTGTTATAGGAATTTTAACCTCTTTGGATACAACCGCTAAAACCAGCCTTGTAGCAGCAATAAATGAAATATTCGGCTTCACGAAAGTACTGAAGGAAAGCAGTGGAGCTGGACTTCATAACAACCTGTACAGAGGAAAAAGTCTCGGAGCAGCATTGACAGACGCGCAGAGTGCGGCAATTCGTGCGGGAACGTTCGATGATATGTTTATTGGCGATTACTGGTCTATGACAGTGAACTATACATATTACGTAGCGACAAGTGATAGTACAGCACAGAGCGGCAAGACGTATTATGCGAACGTAAACGGGACAGCCTTATCGACCCAGCCTGAAGTAGGAACGGATATATCAGGATTGGGATATTATGAGGCAGTATCAGCGAGTGCGACAGTAAATTTCCGTATAGCCGGATTTGACTATTACCTGAAGAGCGGCGACCAGAATAACGGATTAGCGACGCATCATGCTGTAATAGTGCCTGATACTTCCTTGTACAAAGCGAGAATGAACGCAGAAAACATAACGACAGGCGGCTATGTAGGGAGTGAGATGTACACGAAGAACCTAGCGAGGGCAAAGGCATTAATTACGGCGGCATTCGGAAGCGGTCATATCCTGACGCATAGAGAATACTTGCAGAACGCGGTAACATCGGGCAGGCCATCAGGCGGAGCGTGGTGCAACAGTACGATAGAGCTGATGACGGAGCAGATGGTGTACGGAGGCAAGGTATTCGGGGTAGCGAGTGATGGAGGAGATACAGTGCCGAATCTGTATACAGTGAGCAAGAGTCAGCTTCCATTGTTCAGCTTGAGACCCGACATGATAATAGCTGGTAGCGGTTCAAACCGTGCGTGGTACTGGCTGAGGGACGTAGTGAACGGTCTGTGTTTCGCCCGTGTCGACCGTGATGGTGATGCCAACTTCCAAGATGCTTCGAATTCTGGCGGCGGTGTGCGTCCTGCTGCCCTTATCTACTAAAATCAGTAAATCCCGCAGGGTTTATCCCTGCGGGTGGCGGTTGACAGTTTTAACGCTGGCTTTTATGGTTTTTACTATATCCCACCGCTTGCCGGTGGTCGCGTTATATAGCAAAAATTAGGGGGTCTGTTTTCTGTCTAATATCCCGAAAAGTAAGAGGTCAGAATCCAAGCTGGAAGCCTTGCACCGTGCTTATGAGCTGCGGCGTAGAATTACTGCTGAACTAATGGCTACGTTTGCCTACAGTGCGAGAAAGCAGGAGGCACATATAAAGATGATGACTGCTCATGTGCAAGACGCAGAAGAACGCGAGAAAATGAGCAAAGCCATACGTGAGCTGGAAGATGATTTTTCTTGCTGGTTCATCAGGCGGGAGCGGGATAGGGTAGCAGATTTTTGTCAGGGCATAACAGAACACCTGCGAGCGGCAAATACAATCTGGCCGACTAACATGTCAGAATATGAAGAGCGCAGGCTAGAAATGGATAGAGCTATGATATGCTGCAACAAACTGCAGGATGAGCTTCAATACATAGCCGAGACATTGCCCGCCGACAAGAACAAGTACATGAATATAGTGCTTGAAGTACAGGCCGAATTTGATATGATAAAAAAGCTCAGGCAGTCGGATAACCGCTTCCTGAAGAAATTGCAAAATTAAGGGCAGCTCTTGTAGGTCTGTGTTTCGCCAATGTCAACAATAATGGTAATGCAAACTACAATAATGCTTCGAATTCTGGCAGCGGTGTGCGTCCTGATTCACTGCCGTGCATCTTTCGGGCTTTGTTCCCGCGCACGGTTACAGGGAAGGAAGAGCTGTCCTATCCGTCGCAAGACGGATAAATGCCAACCGCTACGGTGCTAGTTACGACTAATGCGCCTATCGAGCGGTTTTTTTATCGCTATGAGTGAGAATATTTTTCTTGACGCTAATGTAATCTACGATGCTGGGACTAAGGCCATGAGGGGCAGCAAGTTCAAGTATGCTACTCAGCTTTTCGAGATGAATCACCTGCTTTATACGGCAATGCTGCAGCAGAGGCTTCGTGATGGTACATACACCCCTGATGAAGGGAAGAAATTCCTAATCAATGAACGAGGCAAGCCCCGCTATATCACAAGCAACAGTATGGCAGATAAGACAATAAATCATATAGTCAGCGACCTAATCCTTACGCCTGTCCTGAGTAAGTATCTGATTTATGACAACGGAGCTTCCCAGAAGGGCAAAGGTGTAGCATTCCATCGAAAACGTTTTGAGGCTCATTTGCACAAATACTTCATGACGCATGGAACTAATGACGGTTATATCCTGCTTGGTGATTTTTCTGGCTATTATGCGAATATTCCTCATGATAAATGTATGGAGGTTTTGGAGCATTTCCTCTCTCGCTCGCTTGATAACCCTGAAGAACTGCAAACTACTCTATGGCTGCTGACTGAAATGTTCAAAACATTTAGGGTTGATGTCAGCCGCTTCACAGACGAAGAAATACAGAAGCTCCGAGAAGGTAAGGTTGACCAGATGATGAATATGAACGCCGATCCTGCAACACTGACAGGTGAAAAATTCCTTGATAAAGGCGTGGATATTGGCAACCAGAACTCACAGAGCATAGGGCTGATTTATCCTTACAGGCTGGACAATTTCGCTAAGATTGTCGCGGGCATTCAAGGATACGGAAGATATACAGATGATTTCTATGCTATATCAGAAAGCCGCGATGAATTGAAAACTCTGCTTGACGGACTTAAGGAAATAGCAAAGACTTTCGGGCTGATAATCAACGAGCATAAGACACGAATTGTAAAACTCTCCGGCTTTTATCGTCATCTGCAAAATGGTTACAGCCTAACGAATACTGGGCGTGTAATCCGCAAGATAAACCCGAAAAGCATAACGCGGGAACGAAGGAAGCTCAAAGCATACAAGAGGCTTCTTGACGCAGGAAAGATTACATACAGCGACATAGAAAACGCATTCA
>CALGGR010000064.1 GCA_937915755.1 uncultured Fretibacterium sp.
ACTTCTGGAATCAGATCTGCTGTCAGAGCTACTAGAACTACTAGAGCTTTGGCTACTTCTGGAATCAGATCTGCTGTCAGAGCTACTAGAACTACTAGAGCTTTGGCTATTTGCAGAACCGGATCTACGTCCAAATCTAAAACCTGTACGACCGCTCCTGCCCTGGTTTCCGCCTTGGTTACCATTCTGTTGCTGCTGTTGACCTTGACTGCCACTATGGTTACCGCTTTGCTGTTGACCCTGGTTACTACTCTGATGCTGTTGCTGCTGACCTTGGCTGCCGCCTTGACGCTGCTGTTGCTGCTGGCCTTGGTTTCCTTGGTTTCCTTGGTTTCCTTGGTTTCCTTGATTTCCCTGGTTGCCCTGGTTTCCGCCTTGGCGTTGCTGTGGCTGATACTGTTGCGGCTGGTATCCGTTCTGCTGTTGCTGCCCTTGGTTTCCTTGGTTATTGCCCTTCTTTCCGCCCTTCTTAGCTTCTGCTCTAACCACTTCGGTGGCAAAGTTAAACCCGGCCTGAATTGTCTGCGGATTGGTTAGGCCTTTAATAAGTCCATCAGTAAGTTTGTTGAGTGTTGGGTTAGTATTAAGCCTCCGCTGCATATCCTTGTACGACTGCCTCAGGCTCAGCTGGTCCATCGCACGCATGAGGTCATCTGAAGTAGCTTCTTTCAAAGCTTTCTGACGCTCTTTTGCGTTTCCGTTCACGAGCGTATCAACGCGCTTATCAGCTTCCTTCTGAGCTTTCTCATCAGCCTTCGCCTGCTTAGCGTCTTCTTCAGCCTGCTTCTTGTCAGCCGCTTCTTTCTCCTTAGCAGCTTTCTCTTCAGCCTCTTTAGCCCTTTTAGCTTCCTCCGCTTTAGCGGCCTGCTCGTTATCGAACGCCTTCTGCTTCCTACGCTCCTCGTTTTCGCGAGCTTTAGACTCGTCAGCTATCCTGGATTCTTCCTCTTTAAGCTTAAGATCTTTGAGCTTATCCTTATGCTTCTGGGCTTTAAAGTTTGCTTTAAGCTTAGACTGCCGTTTTGCGACTTCGGCTTCCTCATCGAACTTTTTGGCTTTCGACTCGATCTTGTCAGCCTTTTTGGTCTTGCCGCGCTCGCGTAAGTCTTTAGCTTTAGCGTGTCCTTTCTTGGCGTATTCGGCGATTCCCTGGTATTCTCCATAGATATGCTTATACCATTTCATGCCAAGCCGGCCATAATGCTCAAGATCTCCGTCGCCAGTTTCATCGTAAAGCGCAACTATGCTATGCGCGAACGCATCATCGTCCAAGCAATCATGCAGGAGAGATTCGCAAGCCCCATCGAGCTCTATAAAATCTATATAAGTCATCACTCACTCTCCTCATCGTCGTCCCCCCATAGTGGGCTTAGGTTAATTATCTCAGTTTCGTCGTCTGTCGGGTCGCAATCGGCATTAAGCAGCCATTCTTTCTCGTCTATCATACGACTTATAGCATCGGCAGCTCCGCCGCTTGGGGGATCAAACACTGACTTGACTTTAAGGTAAATATAGGTTGGAACTGTAGCTATCTCGTCGAGATTGCCCCAGAAGTCCTCCCACATATCGTCCTTAGACGTAATAGAAAATGCTTTGGTAGGACCAACGCCCAACTGATTAAGTCGATGAAACGCGTCGTTGATGATGATAGTAATATCCAGGTCAAACGACTCATCATCTTCCATTATTCCAAGCATCTTCTTAATATCTGTAAGAATGCTTCCGTTCATCGCGTCTCCTTTTTAGTTTTCCGCTTCTTACCTTTGGATTCTTTGCGTGGAGACTCGTTTAACTCACTGGCGAAGTCAAAAATAGACTCACCGTCTTCTTCAAGCATTCCGTGGTATAGCTCGTCTCCAAGGACCAGCTCGTTTGTGTATATGTCGACTATGCCGCCCATGTCATACTCCTTCTACTGCTGCCGCATCCGACAGTTTGCCGTAGTCAATCCTAGTAAAGTCCATCGTCTTTCCGCACCATGGGCACGCTGTTAGATCCTTATCGCCCATTATGAATTTTTTGGCTGATAGCTTATGATTACAAGATGAGCACTTAACGTATGATACGCCATCATTAACTCCGTAGTCCCAGTAGTACTTTCTTTTAGCCATATTCTCACCATGAACAGTCACTATTGTGGAGAGTCTAGCGTATGCAGGTAATGTCTAGTTGGGGAACTTGGCGCATTATCTACAATGGCTCTCTTTTTACTTCCAAGGTATCGTGTCATTCGGAACTCTCTCAAGAATTCCAGGTCCTTCTTTTTTTGTATAGCCATAGTGAATCTGGTTGTGAGTTTCGTGTGACACAGTGATCAGATTCTCTGGATCAAACAGCTTGCTTGATACGTTATCTATGTCCTCTATTGTTATAGGGTTTATGTGATGCACAAGGATCTTGCCGTAGATCTGTATCCCGTCTATAGCCAGATCGCACCCATTGTCGCGAACTATGCAGTAGTCTCTTACACGCTTCCACTCTGGCGATCTGTAGAAAACCTGGTTAAGGTATCGCTCTGTGCCAAACGTTTCAGCGAACGCCGTGTTCTCTAGTTTAAGGTACTCAAGTCTTTGCGCATAAGTTGGGTAAGAGATCAGCTCAGTATAAGTCTTCATCTTCCGCGACCTCCTCACCGACCTCACCAGAGTAATCCCTGAACGCAGCCATAGCTTGCGCAAAGAGCTCTGTTGTCTGTTTCTCAGCTCTAATTGCTTCCGCTTTTGCCCTAGCCACTTGAGTTTGAGCGTCGAGAAGCTGACGTCTCAATCGTTCTTCTTCTGAACCTGCTCGTAAGAGGTATACGATTTCAGCACCGGTTGCTTGTCCATTACGTAACCTGTCTTCTGCAAGGTTTCTAGCTAGAGCATACAGCTGATTGTCACGAGCCTCATCGCTAAGCGGAATAGCATCGTGAACTTTCTTTATACTTTTAGTTGCCATTTTTATCCTTGCAGTCTCCTTTTCTAAAGTCATCATATATATTTGATGACTTTTGCAGGACTATAGGGAGTCTTTCTAAGACTTTTGACGCAGTGTTTGGAAAGAATAGTCTCTATCATTTTACCAACTGAAAGGAGGTCAAAGATTTGGTAAGCAGCCCATACAAATGAACCCTACAGCCCTGCAAAAGGCATCAAATATAGATTTCTGGCGGAGATTTTTCACGGACTTTGACCAAAAAATCCCTCCGGAGAATTTTCAGGGAGCCCCTGCGATGCTAGACCCCCTTAAAACGTGGGACCCTCCCCCCTATAGTCAGAAATTTTAAAAAGTTTCAAAAAGTTTTCAAAAGTTTTCATTTTTGATCCTTCTTCCTTCCCATAGGGGGTCAAATCCACGTAACACAGGAGGTCTATTTAACGACAACATGGGGCGGGGTTAAAATGCGCTTAAACTCCGCTCGCATGTAATCTACAAAGCCACTCCGAGAGGTAGATCATCTGGAACCTCTCTAATTAGTTTAACGTAAGGACCACCATTGTGCAAATCGATGATGACGTCAATCGCCCTTGAGGTCTCTTCGTTATACTCGTAATCACTCATCGCGTCTGACACCATACTTATCCGAGCCAACAGTGCAGACGTATAATAACCCAAACGGATATCTTCTTTATACCACGCAGTGAAATTTTCGTATGGAATAAAGGGATTATCCTTTGTCGTGATATAATACTCCATCATCGTTGCTAATCCCCCATTTTACGAATTAAGATACTTGCTAACCGTCGAAACCGACACCCCAAACTTCGCCGCTATTTCGGCGTTTGACAGCTTGCTATTCTTGTACGCTTTTATGCTGGCGATTTTAGACGCAGACAACTCTGTCGAAGTTTTAGGCATCGCTCGCTTACGAAGATCGTCCGGGTTCGTATTGTTCAGGATGTCTCTAAGCTTGGTTGAACCAATAGCATGAGCCTGAATGGCGTTCCATTCAGAATCCGTAATCTCAATGCTACGGTTCTTTCTGCTAATAGATCCGACTTCGTTTCTCGCTGACGTAATTGCTTTCTGCTTAATTTTCTTCTGTTCTTCTTTAGAAAGCGTATGAGAAGCTGCTTGAATCATAGCGTTTGCTCTGCTTGTCGCAATTATCTGGGCACGCCTTTCACGAGGACGGTTCTTTAGGGCCTCATTAAGCTTGGCATTAAGTGATGCCACCTCGGTAGCATACGCCTGCTCAGCTGACTTACTAAAGGTCTTCTCCGATGTAGTCGAGTACGATATTCTAGCTTTTCTTGCTAAAGACTTCATCTCATTCGCAAAGTCAGCGTACATTATCTCTTTCTTATTAGGATTTTTGGAAAGAAGATCGCGTGCATCATACACGGCATCCATCTGGGTAATTTTTGTTGTGTTAGTTACCGTAGACTCTTTAGCTTCGCCCTTTGCGTTATAAGTAACCTTCGTATAGCTTCGCCCAGTTGTCTCATACATGAGCTCACCTTCTGGCACATCTGGGTTATAGTACGACTTACCCTTCAGATTGACTTTACCTTCACCACGGCGTTCAGCAACCGTATATTCGCTTCCAGCTCTCGTGATTAGTGTAGCAGCTCCCTGAGTCTTTTCTACGCCTTCAATAGATGTATGCTGCTGCCACTTGTTCATCATCGCGTCAATGTTGTTATCCTTCTTCGATGACAGGTAGTCCAAATGATGCTTCTCAGAATCGATTATGGTCATTGAGTGGCGAACTGCATGCGCAATATCTACCCCGTCTGGAGATTCTACAGGCGCTCCATTCAAGGTCATATCCATAATAAGGTTAGTAATTTTGCCCATCTCTGTCTGCATGTTCTTATGACTCATGGGCTTAAAGGGTTTTCCCGTAACGTTGCTGATCCACTGCTGTTCGTCTACATAGCTCACTTCTCCGGTCTTAGGATCCACCTTCTTGACTTTTACGATATCCCCTTTGTGTGATCCATACTCAACTTTTGGCTCATAGTTTTTAAGCGCCGCCGGCAAATCAGTGCTCGTTATATTTGCAGACGTTAAAGGTATGACCGCGGCTGTGTCTCCGTCGAAATCGGCCCCGGACAATCGCCCAGCAACAGACGGAGGAATGCAGATTGCGTCCTGTGAATTTAGTCCTATCAGATCTTGCGACTCTTTATTCTTCAGGTTGTTTGTAACGATTGGAATCTCAAATGTTCCGCCATGCGGGTATCTTACGAGAGCAAGCTTAGCGCCATCAGGATAGTTGGGGTCGTAGCACTCGTTCTTGCCAAGTGAAGGGGAAGGCATAAGCACCTGATACTTCTGTCCAGGAAGAGAGCATGCGCTTAAGTCAGAAGCAGCTGTATCGCAAGACTCTGCGAATTTTTCCATGTAGTAATTTTTGATGGTCGGATTCGTCAGCGAGTCGATTTCGTCGAATTCTGCTTGTTTCTTAGCGATTGTCTCATTAAGTTGCTTTGCTATCAACGCCTCTGACTGCTTCGACAAGAACTGAGACGGAAGCTTGTCTTTCCATTCGCTCCAATCGCCTTCATCAGCTCGCTTATTGATAAGCGACTGCAATTTCTCGCCGTTTGGCCCATCATACCAGCGCTGTCCATCAGGACCTTCTTTTATTGCTGACCCAAATGGATTCTCTTTGTCAACGGGATTGTCTTCGCTTACGGCTTCTCCGTTAACGCCCTTAAGATGTTTCAAGGTATCTTCTAGCGGAGTTCCTTCGTGCTTGTTCGTATTAAAGATCGCATCTACACCAGGAGGAAAGTCCTCAATGTTTCCATACGCAGCCATTCCTTTGATGTACAAGTCATCACCAACTCTAATTCGAACTTGTGCATACGTTGCGTCGCCAAGCGACAAATCTTCAACGCCAGGTTTAATGAGGACAAGTCCGTCTCTGTCAGTTCCGCCTTGCTCAGCATATACGACTTTAAGCCTAGACGGATCAAGAGACGGAGGAAATGTCCATTTCTGGAAGGTCTCGCCGCCGTCCGAAGTTGCGTATTCATCAAGCGACTCAACAGTTCCGCCCTTAACAGCAGGCCATATGACCTCGCGTTTCATGTCCTTGTCTGTATAGCCATCGATGTGCTTAGTGGCAAGAACGAATGTAGTGTTATTGCCAGGGTTGGTAACCTGAGGGACCTTGATATCTGAAAACACGTCATAGCCGTCGAGCTTAAGACGTTCTTTAACTTGGTCCATCATTGTGGTGGTCATTCCGTATATACCGGACTGGCCGAACTTCTCGGCTTTTTCGACCTCAGCGCCAATATCCAATACGCCTTTTTTATCAATCTCGGACTCTATCAGGTCGGCGGCATTCCTTGTGAGCATCATACGGTACTCAAGCTCAGAGTCCAGCAGCTTCCTAACGGACGTGTCCTGCGGTTTTCCAGAAGCAGTAAGGAGACCCATTTTCCTAGCCACCGCTGAATAATTTCCTTTGCAGTCTGGGTCGTTATAGAAAAGGTCCTTTGCTTTAAGCACCTGCTGCCTTCTGACCTCATCATTAGCAACAGCTATGATGGCCCTTGTTCTTCCAGCTCCAAGGCCGCCCATGCCAAGCTCATCCCAGATCTCTTTTTCACTAAGCCCCTGTTTCTTAAGTGTCTGTATCCTACTAAGGAGCTTATCCGCGTATAAGCCCGTTCCGTCCTCATGCTGGTACGGATTCGTCCCGGACCCCCATGGATACCTACCGGAACCTGGATGCCCAGGTTTCGCATGTTCATGATCGACACCGGCATGAGATACTACAACATCGCTGAATATTTCATCATCGTAGTAGCCGTAAACATAATCAAGCATATCAAGAATCTCCAAAATATAAGTTACAGTTCTTCAGCATTGAGCTTCCTAATAACACCATCAAGCTCGATTATCTTCTCCATTATCCTTGAAATGTCCGAGGGCATATCCGGATTATTGTCGTAGTTCATGACGACGATCTGATTATTCTGATAGATCCTGAGCTCCATTTTTATGTTAGACGGCTTCTGTCTGTATTCGAGGCAAAACAATCCAGCATAGATTTCGAGCTGTTCCATCTTTGCCGGAATTACCCCGGTTTTCAAATCGTGGATTCTAAGGAGATTCCGTCTAAACGAAATGGTGTCTGCAGTGCCATAGGCAAAGGGGCTAAAATATAAGATCTGCTCTGTATTCATACGGTACTTAATGCCATCATTGACATAGGTCTCGTACGTCTTTCCATTTGCAGGTCTCATGATTCCAAACTCTTTGCCTATCTGAATGTCCTTCGCTGCATAGCTATGAAGCATGGTTCCTCTTTTGGCTGCTTCGAAATTCAGGAACCTTTCTGCGCATTTAGCTTCGTCGTAGTTAAGCCAACTATGCTGTGACGCCGAGAGAAAAGCATGCGTGTCCTTAAGATCCTTATGCTCATTCCAGATCATCATGTCTCCTCTCGAAAATATAAGTCAATCGCATTTACTATCTCCTCCTTATTCTCCGGAAATATAAACCACGCAGGAAACCCCGTGTGATTTAAGTATTCCACATAGTAAGTTTGATTGGGTCTACGGGATGCGTTCTTCTCTCTTTTACACTCTAGAAATATAACCCTACCTTTGTAGAAAAGGGTCAAATCCGGGAATCCCTGCGGGACGTTTGATCCGTCGTTCTTTATGACGAAGCATCCCGGGTAATGATCCTTGAGGTCTTTTATTAGACTTACTTGAAACATGCTTTCTTTCAACTTCCACCTCCTGCAAAAATATAAGCTATACTTCTAGAGCTATCCAAGGAGAAGCAAAACAACAAGGAAGAAACTCGAATACGAGCCTCTCCCTCATCATAGGGAATGTAAACGGTGCGAATTTTTAGCATCAGCAAAATATAAGCCTAAAAATCGCAGCCACTGTGACTACGGAAAACGATTAAAAAAAAGAGGGGCTGTAAAATCTACAGCCTGGAATACACACCATTCTACAGTAAACAGCTCGGAATCCCCGATAATCGGGCGAATGTTCGTCTCGGAAATCCTAGAACACACACCATTCACTAATATCACGAAAATTGCATCCGTAGATGTCTTTTGAGCCTCGCCTTACGACGAGGAGTTCTTTGTGATAGTAGTAGTCGGTCCACTCTCCTTTCCTAAATTTCATCGTGTTTCCATTTGTGAACACGATCATCAGATTGCTTCCTTTCTTTGCCTTCTTCTTGCTCATATCTTCCTTCCTTTCTATAAGCCCCTCTTTCCATACTAGGGGGAAAGAATGGTGCGAATCAAAAAAAAAGCAAAGGACCCGCAATTACTGCGAGTCCCTCGTAAACTCTTACTTCTTATTACGGAACCATAACGTAAACGGTTCCGTCTTCCATTCTTGCGCTCTCGCCAGAGCGCAGAAAGACAACCTTCGCTTCCGGAATCTGTTCCGGAACGCAAACATATGTCACATCCCCGGTCATGGGGACGGCCTTTCCTGCGTGGTCCATTTGGACCGTGTTGCTTCCAGTCATAACAGAAATGATAGCTGCAACGGCAATAGCCTTAAACATAATCTTACCTCCTTAAATATAAGGTTTCTTTCTTTCCATACTAGGGAGAAAGAATGGTGCGAATCGGAAAACTCAAAGGGCCCGCAATTTCTGCGAGCCCCAAAATCTTATCCCCAAGCCTCTGGGGAATTCTTTCTTTCCTCAAGAACCCTGATAGTCCTGAGGAGTTCAATTGCCTCTTCAGCGGTCTTGACATAGGCCGCCGTGTCCTTGACCATTCTCAGCTGGTCATCAATAAAAACCCTGTTGAACTCAATGTTCTTCATTTCCACGTTCATCATTTCTGATTCCTCCTTTAAAAAATATAAGGTTTCATTCTTTCCATACTAGGGAGAAAGAATGGTGCGAATCAAAAAAAAAACAAAGGACCCGCAATTACTGCGAGCCCCTCGTAAACTCTTACTTCTTACTGGTTATCCCAGGTGTGGACGTCGTCCCAGCTGTAAATCGCTGGGTCATACTCCCACGTTCTGTTATTAGCAAAGCTGCCAATATCGATTGAACGTGCATTAATCGCGCACGCAATACTTCCAAGGATCGCACCAACGATCCATCCAACGATCGCGCTAACAACTACGACCATCATGATCTTCTTCAACATTTCTTAATCCTCCTTTAAAAAATATAAGGTTTCTTTCTTTCCATACTATGGAGAAAGAATTGTGCGAAAATTTAAAGGGCCTGTAAACCCTGAGAAAAATATAAGAGTCTGTCTGGCGTACGCTTTACCGCACTTCACCATGCCTTCGCTTTACATACTAGGGCACAGCTTAGTCTCCGTTCGATCCACACACAGTTTTATCTGTGTACTTGCATAGACGTGCAAGGCGCTGATTATCTCGGTTTCCCTGATAAATCACATTCGGTCAATCCAGATTACTCTCTAACGTTTTCTTAACGAGCTCTCGCTTTGTATTACGACTTCTTCGTCTTCTCAACTCGATCCGTAAGCTGCTTCAGGTTTCTCCACAGCCGCTAACTTTTTACCTTCCCTCGGTAAACCCTCGTCGTCATGTCGCCATAACGATTTCGTTAGATACCAGTCTCTAGAATTACTCAAGATATCCAAAATATAATTTGCTTACGTCATTTGAACACAAGGCGCGCCCATTCACTTGGGAATCTCATGCCAAATTATAGTTGGACTTGACGTGCTTTTTACACACGCTCTCTGACCTGATACGGAATGCTAGAATTATGCGCTGCACCCTCACCTTCCAACACCCTATCGCGGGCAGCGCTTTTCTAGTGTTTTTAATTCAGTATAATCCTAGCATTCCATACCGAACATGTCTTTTTCTTTCCATACTAGAGACAGTAAATAGTGCGAACTATACTGATACCATTAAAGCGTCAATAACCGTAAAGACACCATTGTGCCATTTTTGCGCGTCTAGTCTTGCACAGAACATCGCAGAACCTCGCCGGAAAACATATGTGAATTGAGTTCTAGTATTTTTTTTATTCAAATATTTTTTTTTCATTGTAATTACACTATGAATTAGGAAAAGAGAATGGTCAAGAACCCAGTAAATATAAGGCTTCCAGGCACTTTTTCTTTTGCAAGAGTTACTGTCAAAAAGTCCACTTCTACTCTTGCCATCGCGTCTACTCTTGCGGCAAGACTAGATGTACTTGCAAGACTAGAAGTCGGGTTTTTGACAGTAACTCTTGCAAGCGTTTGCCACCTTAAAGTCACCGCTCTGATATCGCATTTGTACATCTAGTCTTGCGTTTTTCAATAGCATCACGATACCACTAAGACCGCATTTAAATATAATCCTGCTCCCCCTATTTCCGAGGTAGTTTCTCCGGCTTAGGCAATTGTTTCCATCCCATCCTGACGAAGTTGCTGTCGATCACCTCTTCATGCCTATAGAAGCTATACCCGTTGGGGACGAACCAGGTCATTTTAAAAAGCTTATACACATCCATCTTCTCATATTCCGCTTCGAACGGCCTACGAATATAAACATGAGTCTGGGAGTTTCCGTGATGCGTAACGTACTTCTTAAGCACTTTTCCACTTGCATTCGAGCGAACCTGATGAAAGTTACTGATCGAATAGTCCGGATACCCAGGGATTTCATAATAGTACTCTGTGTAACCTTGAAATATAGGGTCGAGTATGTTCGGTTTTCCGTTAATTGTATGCGCCTCTGCATTCACCTCGTATTTATGCGTACCGTAATACTGTTTCATTACTCCTCCAGTCTCCTTTGCAAATATAAGTTATCCATTAAAGCTTTTCTCATTGAACGTCTTCTTGCGACTTATTGCATCTCTGATAGCTAGGTCTATAGACGACAAAGATTCCAGATGATAGTAATAGAGGTCCACAAACGGGGTGTTGTTCCTATCTGTTCTCCCGGAGGCCTGTTTGGTCGTTTTGTAACTATAGTTCTGACTGTAAAATATAATTGTGTCTGTCGTTATACAGTTCCACCCTTCAGCCCCAGCAGTATACTGAACGAGATACACCCACATATCTCCGTCCGGCAAAGGATCATGCTTATGACCATTCCATTCCCCAATTACTGTCCCAGGCTTATAAGGAAGATTCCTAAGTATCTCAAGCTCATAATCGAAATTGTAGAATATAATGGCTTTCGCGTGCTGATTCAGAAGATGCAGTACCATAGACCCACGCGACGGATCAGAGTTCACAATCTTCCGCAAAATATAACACAGACTGGACGCTGACTCTATGGGCTTTCCAGTTTCTGGGTTCACGCGAAGCCTCATTGCTGTCCTGTACTCTTTCTGATCGAATGGGCACTGAAGTCTCTTATGTATCTGGTTGGTAGACCGCTTCTTAGACATATGAACCGTCATTTCCTTAATATAACGATCAAGAATCTTAGTGCCGTAGTACCTGTCTATCTTAGGGAACTTCACATAAGGCGCATACACAACATGATTGGACGTGAACTCATACTTATTCCTGAAGTACCCATTAGCTATAAAGAGCGGAAGCAGCTGAATATAATCATCTCCTGGCGTGGCGGATAACATGATCCACTCATTGCCATGCCTTGTGATCATAAGAAAGTTCTTGGCCCATACCTTCATGCTCGTCACACGTTGCTCATCAAATATAAAGAAAGAGTCCGTTACATGTTTGTACTTCCTGATATTGTTCCACGAGTCAACGGTCAAAAGATCAAGAGGAAGGCCAAACGGTGCGAATTCGCCGATCCAGTCATGGGTGTCCCTCTTCTGAGCAGTGGTGATCACATAAAGCTTCTTGCATTCGCCCTTAATCTCAGTCAGGTCGTCAATTGACGGTCCTATCTCACCACCCATACGAATATAATAGTAAGCCAAAGCTGTCCTTGACTTTCCTATCCCTGGATCCGCTTTCAGTATCGCCCCGTTATGAAGTCTACGAGCCCCATCAAGCTGACAGGGCTCTAAGAAATCTTGTTTACGTTTCATCAGTCCTCAATACCTTCAAAAAGAGCAGCCTCTTCCAAATAATCAGAAGCGTTCTCAAGCTTATAAGAAATAAGCCTTATACTCTCGTCGGCGGCTCCGTCCCACACATGAATCTGCCTAAGACCGGATATAGCTGTGTTGACAATATCATACGCTTTCTGGATCCGATCCCTGTTCGTCATCTCTTTCCACGAGTCCATCGCTATCCTCCTTAGATTCTTCTTTTTCTTTGGCGAGCCTATTGAACTCGTCAATTTTCTCTTTCAGCGCTTTCTTGGCATTAAGCCTCCTAAAGAGCTTAGGAATCCCTTCCGCGTCTAGCAAATATATCTTCCCAAGTATCTTAAGCGCATGCCCGAAAGGAACCTCATTGATGCCAGCTTTCACCTTTCCATCAGTAGCAAGGAACGTTTGGTAGGATATAAGTTTAGGCTTTGGGTACCCTCGATCTACAGATATAACGATGCGATTCTGCCACGAGTCAGGAAACCGCTGCTTCATCCGTTCAATATATCGGCCAAGCTGATAAAGCGATAGCGCGTGAAATGACCCATCGGCAGGAAAGTACATCGTAAAAATCTCACATGTTTCAAGCCTGTTAAACTCCCAAACCGAATGCCTGGCCACCAGTTCTTCATTCGACGGATCGTAGCCTACCATCTGAGGGTTAAATATAAGCCAGGTGCAAACGGCTTTTTCTGTATGCTCAGTCAAGGCGTCGACAACGGTCTTTCGCCATTCCCTATGATTGCTCATTCCGCCGCCCAAATATATGCCGCGTCCGTCATCGAAGTTTTCTGGTGCTTTTATCTCTACGATCATGCGGAATCTCTACCTCCCTTAGTCTGCACTGATCTGGCCTTCTGTTCTTAAGGATCTCATACGACTGGACCATTTCTTTTCCGTCATACATAAAAATATAAGAGGGCATATTAAGGTCCTTGCAAACTATGGTTTCCTCTTCTTTTTCCTCATTGAACCAAGTCATTATAAACGGGCATGAGAGACACCCGCTAGGCATAGACCGATTGATGATTACCATTTAGATCCTCCAAGTTCTTCATATAAGCTTTCTCCAATAGACACTAGATCGAGTCGTTTCTCTTCATTAACGCAATAGACTGTATAAGATATGCACCTGTGCTTACCAGCGAATCTTGCAATCACTTCAGAGATCCCGGCATTTACGATGAGCCTTTCACACATTGCGCAAGGGACAGCTGCAATAACTTTTCCGTTTTCTGCATCGAATCCTGACAAATATAAGGTAGCCCCAAACATCTTATCTCTTGGTGCTGAGATGATCGCATTGGCCTCCGCATGCACAGACCGGCAAAGCTCATAACGTTCGCCATGAGGGATCGCCAGCTTCATGCGTGTACACTCACCCAAGTCACAGCAATTCTCTTGGCCTCTAGGAGCCCCGTTATAGCCAGTAGCAATAATCTCATCGCCCTTTACAATAACGGCTCCGTAAAGCCGTCTCAGGCACGTAGAACGCCACGATACAGCATCTGCTATGTTAAGGTAATAGCCGTGCTTGTCAATCCTCATACTTGTCACGATCTCCTTTCAAAATATAAGCCATACACCGAGCCTCAATAGCCAGAAGCTCTATACTTACACCGCCTGAGATACTCTCCTCTGCTGACAGCAAGGTCGCTTGTCCAAAGCCCTTTGACAATTCTCTTGTTATCTCTCATTCTTTCGAGTTCTTCAGTATACATCTTATAAATTTCGCACTTATCATGGCAGCCAATCTGTTTGTTCTTGCAAATATAACACGGGGCGTTAAGCTTTGGCATTTATGTCCTCCTTAGTCATTTGCAGTCGTCTACGTCTATCGCGCTTTTAATTTCTGCAATCTCTTTCCTGATTTCATCAATTTTAGATGTTACCATTGCTTTATCAAAAGCTGCATGATCGCTATTCTTGTGGCAGAATAAGATAGCTTCGTTAGCTGCATGCAAGGTATCTTCGTATTTCCATGTAAGCTCTTCGACCTTTCCATTAAGCTCGATTAGTCTTCCGGTCAGTATAATAAAACAAATAACCAACGCCAAATATAAGGCGCACATGATAACTGTCATACGGCTCCCTCCTCACTTACGTAAGATGACCAATCAGCGTATTCAAGCTCGTTAATACGTTTGTTCTTTTCCTGAAGCGATTTATGCAGCTTCTCAATGTACATACCTTGGTCAACTATCTTATCCTGGTATGCGTTGATGTCCTTTTCCAGCCTGTCGACCTTACTCTCATAGTATCCGAGGTTATTGGACATTTCGCGCATCTTTGACGTGTAAACGTCCCTCTTATGGAACGTATAACTATAAAAGAATGTTATTACAATCGAATAAACTAACAAGAATATAATGGCACCCATGCTTTCTCCTTGAATAATCTTCACGAAATGCCCCTGGAGTGCGTTTAAATGGCCCTAGAATCGATTTTAGCTATTCTGTCGATATCTTCTTCGTCTAAAATATAAAATGCCTTCTAGCCCCCTTTAAACGCATTCTAGAGGCATATCAATCAGTTTACTTCTGAAGCCCTGATCTTTTTACAGTATTCCAGACTCTACCAGACTTGTACGCCCTATACGATTTTTCTTCGTATGATGCCTTTCGTATCGCCTCCCGTTCAGCCTTATACGAAATATAAGGTTCGCATACAGAATGGCACCCAGCCTCCCTGTCAGGACACCCAAAGCAAGGAGCGTTGTTGCCAGTCCCTTCGTTCCAACTCATAGAGCCTCCAGTCTCGCTATATCTTTATGCCAAATCGACTAAGCCTATCCCTCTTAGAAGGTATGCAGTAGTCGTTGCTTCGGCATACCTTGTTAACAGCTCTTCGTTTGTCGTTAAGCGCCTTTCGCTCTTTAGCATACGAAATATAAGCTGCACAAGTACCGTGACACGTAATGGTTCTTTCTTCGCAGTGGCCGCATGGACAATCAATCATAATAGTCACTCATCGTCTTTCGAAGTATTCATAACAACGAAGTGTCCAACCTTCATAACGGGTTCTTTGCCGTCTTCAAATATAAGCTCGATCGTGAGCGACTTGTCTCCGTTGAACAGCATAGCCAGCTGATCGGCCCACTTGATAATATACTTACCAGATGCGACGATTTCTTTCTTGACGCTTTCGGTTTCAAGCATTAGTCTGCCTCCCATTCATTTCCAATCATCTGACCAACTCTTCCGCCAAACCTTCTGGCGACGAGCTGGGCTTCCTTAAGCGTATCGTATCTCTTTGCATATGCAATATTAGAGGTGAACTTTAATTCATCCGCTTCTCCTGTAGCTGCTGTCCCCGAGAAGTAATAAGCATACTTAGGGTTTGACGTGTCCATGTGATTTGCTATGTAAATATAAAACACTACGTTCTTCATGTTGTTTTCTCCTACGCACGTTCCGACAGTATTTCAACTATACGCTCATAGTTCTCCGGCTTATGTGGGAACGTGCAATTACTACAGTCTTTAAACGTTTTTCCACTGCGCCCTTTCTGATACCTAGGTGATCCAGGGCAGTCGGCATAAGAATATAAGGGGCAGTAACAGAAAAGACAGTTAAAGTCCTCTTTATTCTGACCATAGTGACAAGGGAAAAAGTCACAAGCATAGTTACTATAAAACTCGTAATTTGGCTCCATTATTGTTCACTATGCCTCCAATAGTTTATCTACTATCTCGTCAACAATCTCTTCTGTAAGCCCAAGGCCGTCAAGTACACTGGTGATTTCTTCTTCTGTAAATGATGCAATCTGTGGATCTGTTCTGATGTCATCCATTCTATGCTCATATGCGAATTCAAGCCCATCCAGGTAGCCGCTTTTGTAGATACCAGCGGCCCACCTGTTGAACTCGTTAAGCGATAACTTAGAAAGCTTTTTGAACTGAGCATAGGATACAGGCTTAGTGTCCATATCCCCTCCAAAATATAAGCCTTACTCCTCGAAGTCTAACCCAAGCTCTTTAAGCGTGTATTCCTTATCAGGCTCCATTCCGTTGAATTTTTCGCCGTGGACAAAGAGCTCAAGGTTGACGCTGGATTTAATCATTGTTCCAACGAATGGATCCGGATCCTCGACGTAATACGTGATAACAATCTGATCAAACGTGCAGCCGCCGCTGATAGCGCGCCGAGACTTCAAACGAACGCTCGCAACATTTGTCCAGAACGGAGCAACAACATCATGAATATAATCCATCTCCGGTCTTGTGAGGATCCTCTTTTCGTCCTTCATCATACTGAAGCTGACAAAGTCTATATGCGGATTCTCACAATTCTCCCAGTAATCTTTGAATTTTACTTGAGACGTCGTGCCTTCGATTTTGTATATAGTCTGGTCAGTGATTTCGTCTAATACGCAAACCACATCACAGTCGCAACCGCCTTCTTCGTTAAGCATCGCAGAAACCTTATTGGCCGCAGAACGAGACTTAAAGCCTTCAGTTTCGAATTCGTACATCGCCATAAATATAATTCTCCTTTATTACTCAATGCCAAGCTCTTCTGGTGTATACTCGCGCCCAGGTTCCATCCCGTTAAAATTGAAGTTGTCGTTATGGTTGTGGATAAACGGAGGCAGCGCACACTCTCCTTCAAACGTCACGCCGTCTTCCGTAACTTTTGTTTTAAATATAATCCGATCGAATATTCGTGTTTCGCCTTCGCCCACAGTTATTTCCTTAGATTCTTTCCTAACACTTTGAATGCCACTGAACATCCATGCTGTCCTATAAAGTCCTTCTCTTTCGTCATCTGTAATCGGATAGATGGGCTCAAAAATCCTAAATTGAATCATGGGGTTAAAAGTTTTGTCACTGTAGTACTCTTCGAATTCAGGATCCGTAGTGACCCCCTCAATCGTGTACCGTTCATCGTTCTCACGTACGCTATCATCCGTGAGCTTGCATGAATTGCATGTCGGGTCTTTGCTGAACATACTGAATACGGCTTCTGCCATCGCCTTTGACGAAAACGGCTTAGTTTTAAACTTATACTTCCTATCGCCTGTAGGACTCGAGTTTACCTTACGCATTTTCATAAATATAATCCTCCTGAAAAACAAAAGGAGCCCCTGACAAACTCCAGAGGCCCCAGCAAATATAAGTTAATCACTCGTTATCTTCTGCTTCGCTTTTGAGTTTCTCAAGTTTTGCTCTTGCTCTTTCCTTCTCGCCAATAGTAGACGCAAGCTTTGTTACTGAAGACCCGATGTTGTTGTACATCGAGATCGCTTTAATCCTGTCGTTATCGGACCTGTTATCCTCTGACTTGTAACGCCTGTCCACAGAATAGTTTGCCGATCTCTCTTCGGATTTAGCGACCTCAATAGCCGCATTCGCCTGAAGCTTTGCAATCTTTTCTCTAGATTCGGCCTCAGCTATAGCGATCTTTTCTTTAGACTCAGCCTCCGACTCAATCTTCAGGTTCTCCCAATAACCGTCAGGCATATTCTTCTGCCAGGAAGCTTTTCTCTCCTCAAGGGCAGCTTTTTCCTTTTCCCTTGCATCCCAATACGCTCGATCTTCGAGGGTCTCTTTGCGCTTCATAGCCCGATCCTCAAGTTCTTCCTTGCGTCTCCTCTCTTGGTCCTCAAGCTCCTGCTCGCGGCGTTTCCTTTCGCGCTTTTCTTCGCCCTTATACACGATCCCGACAATCAGCACAAATCCACCAACTACCCCGCCAATGCATCCGAGACCGGCCAATACATCTTTGTTCTGCTTCGCTGTATCGACAATAGCTTTCACAGTTTTGTTCATGTTCGCTTCTCCTTTCAAATATAAATGACAGCTTTAGTTATTGTTAGCGTTCTTGACTGCTGGAAGGTCAGGAGCCTGCCTTGTAATCTTCTCGTTTGCATTTACATAGTTCGGCTTGCCTTTTGAGTATCCGTTTCCTTTGCTTGCCTTTACAGCTTCCTCAATGCGAAGCCCAAGGACGATCATGATCGCCTGGTCCAAATATACGTCCGTATCTCCGCAAAGCTTGACCGCATCCGAATGAATCGCCTTCGTTTCCTTCACGAGTTGCTCGTAGCTCATAGTTACCTCCTTAGATATTTCTGAGACTCAGATAAGTCATACAGCTCAACAAGGAATCTCCACTGCTCGTCCTGGGCTGCAAGGATCGTCTTCATAGCGCTTACGACTTCGCGAATCTCCCACTGTGCGCTAGCATCAGTCCTAAGGCTACATATGTGGTAAAACTCACGCAAGTTGCACTTAAAAGACATAGACGTCTTAGTACCTTCCGGCAAAATATAACGAGCGTCCTCAGCCGGCACCCCTCTGTCAAGAAGAAGCCTATAGAGTTCCCCGCTCGAATTTGCCATATCCGCAAACGCCTTTTGAAGCTGAAGGTCCGCACTAATCGTCGGAGGAATGACGCAGTCTTCGCAACTGTATGAATATAGCTTCACGTATCTCTGCGACTTCTGGCAAGGCGACGCCAAACGGTGTCTGACAAGCTGATGACTGCAGCTTCTGGAGATTCCGCCGATATGAAACGCTACATCAGCGTACTCAAATATAGACATATGTCCTGCCTTAAAGCATCTCTCAACCCGCCCCTTGTACGAGGCCATATCTTCGATCCCTGCCTTGCCTCTGCTCTCTCCAGCAGCTTTGCCGATCACTACAACCGGATCCTCGGTCTTACTGAAAATATAAATCTCGTCCACGGTTCCTCCTTTACACGACAAGCTCTTCCGCAGATACGTCGAAGTCTAGTTCCTGATCAGCGTCCGTATCTAACTCAAGTGTCTCACGCTCTGCTCCCAAAATAGCAGGTAACATAGCAAACTCTTTGATCTTGAAAACAGTCTCTTTCATGCGATCATACAGACCATTGAACATAGGTTTTGGCGAAAAACTGCTACGCTCTTCTTCTCCACCAGCATCAATAGATACGTGAAGCATGGAATCAACCGTCATGGCAGGCCAAATGAGCGCGTACTTAACCATGAGGAACAGAACCATAAATATAAGTCTGACAGGTCCGCTCTTCTCTCTTAACTTAAGCGCAGTGCTAACGGCAAACATGAAATCCATCACAAGGTAACCAACTGCGAAATAACCAACTAAAATTGTCAACATACTATACCCCTTTCATTGTTAAATATAAGTTTAGATTGTTACATTACTTCCGCCATTTAGGAATGATCGTGTATATACTCCCTTCGTTCTCTACCACTTCATACGCGTCAGTGAAGGAAATATAAGGAACTTCATCGTCGACTATGGCTTTGTACTCCACGGCCTTTCTAGATCCAAAAAGGCATATGATAACGATCAAAAGAATCACTAAGCCAGCCATAGAACACCCAAGTTTTGTAGCACGCTCGGCTGCGGTAGGGCCATCACGCTTTATACAAACGCCATAGAATATAAGTACGATTGCCAGAAAACACAGGCAGATCGCAAAGAAAAATAAGAGCGACCCAAATGCGTTTAACGTTACGTAGTTTCTCGATGAGAGAATCGTTACTCCATCCAGTTCAATAGGTTCCATCAATGCCTCCTATTCGATGCGGTTTGCAAGCGGTATTATCATAGTCCCAAGCAAGTTCCCGATTGTAACTAACGCCATTCTGATTGTAAACGCTCCAGTATACGTAAATATAAACATATCGCTTGTCAGTTCTTCAAAACCGCAGATCCATATTGCCATAGCCATACCAAATATGCTCAATTGGGATAACGTGTGCAGTAAGGTCACGGAATAGGGCCCCGAATAATGTTTCAGCATGGCATACATCAAGAATCCAGCAATAACCGACATAATAAACACGCCCCAAGGAGTATTATTTATCCGGCCTTCACAGATCTGTACAGCCTTTCTTGAGATATCGTCGCCTATAGGCATCTGCTGAAATATAGCAACCGATATAGCAGCTCCAGTAAAATTGCCGAACCACGTCAAGAGCAGCGTACTAATGTGTTTCTTAAAGTGAACGCCTTTATGATACGTGGAGTACGACGCTACCCAAGAGAACAGGTTGAAATGCCAGACAAATGCGAAGCAAAGGAATGACGCAAATATAAACGCCCCAACTATTTCGTTGTCAACGTATATAGCTATGGCAGTTCCAAGGCTCATGATAATGCCTCCAAGCACAGCTTGAATAATCTCATGCATTGTCGTCTCCGGTCTCTTCATCCAGTATTGAGTCGATGAGCTTTGCGACGTCTGCGTATGCTCCGAATACAGGGGCCTTTGAGGCGATGATGTTTCCTGAGGATTCGGACTGTCCGAACTTGCATAACTCGTGATACTTCCCCATATAGAACCTAGCTTTTGCATAATCTGTTGCTTTGTCATTGTTCGCTTTCCTCCCGGCTCTCCACGTGTACTTGAATGCGTTCATAACGTAAAATGCAGGCATATCATTCGTAAATATAAGATTGAGCAGATCGAGACACTCGAAATTATCAGTGCCAAGGTAGTGCTTCGGATGATTCACAAGTTCTTCGTTCATATGCCCTCCTTGCTTAAAGCTTCGATTTGTCTATGATCTTCGCAGCAAGAGACGTTACAATGTCTAAAGCTTCCTGCCTTGAAAACCCAGCCTTTATAAACGAGTCCTGCATTTGTTTAAACGCAACAGCTAAGTTATCGTACTCAGGGGTTTGCTTCTCTTCAGCCTTGGCGTTAATCGCTCCAAACGTCATGCCAGCAAGAAACGCGTACTTGTCTTCAAGGCTTCCGTTCTGCAGCTTATCCCAAAATTCGTCGTTGTTTGTATTGTCCTTCATATCATTCCTCCAGTTTACTATGCGCGGCTCCTTCATCGAAGAAGCGTGTAACGTTTGCCTTGTCTTTCATAAGCGCGTATGCAGCCTCTACCAAAGCACCGTCAGCGTCATTCCATCCAGGAAGCTGATAAATAGCATCGCAAATATCAAGCGCTGCCAAGTCTACCCTCCAAATATCACGCCTCTCCCATTTCCCCTCAAACCGCATTCGTGCAGGGTTAAACGTCTCAAAGCCAGCATCCTCAAGCTTCTTCTCAGCTTCGAAGAATGCGTCGACATTATCGTTAGGATAGCCACGCATAGGCCCAGAAATGAATACCTTCAAGTTTCAACCTCCTTTGCATTAGGCAAATATACGAACTTATACCCTTTGAATGGTTTCTTTTGCTTAAGCATTTCCATGACTTTAGTCTTTGACAGCTCTAATTTCTTAGCGCACTCTTCAACACTGTCAAACTCCTGGACAACGGTCTTATTCCCCAACAGCCTTATCCCTACTCTCATCGATACCTTCTTTCATGCCCTTAGGCGCATACTCTGGATTCCACGGATAATATATGCCATTAGTGTACAGCGCATCTTCCTTCTTGAACGGGCACTTGCTGAGGTCTTCGCAAGGCTGCGAATTAAGGATCCAGCACCGCTTGCCTTTGCCGTTGCGGTTGCCAAAGCAATTCTCGCTGCACTCAAACGGGATCTTCTCTTTCTTCTTGCTGCTTGTCTTCTTGGTGATTTTCTCGATCTTACTATCTTTTTTGTCTTTCTTGTCCTTCTTAGTGCCCATTCTTTTGTCTCCTTTCGCATAAATATAAGGGGCCCAACAAACGCCAGGCCCCACACAGTAGCTTAAGCTAGACAGTTACTTTTCCTGAGCAGCATCCCCATCAGAGATTTCCTCCTCAGGGATACCCGCCAGACTAGTCAGCATGGACACAACCGCCGAAAGCGCAGCTGTGGACAGTACAGCCCCCCAGCCAACATCGCCGATCATGGTACTAGCCGGAAGCATAGCAATCGCCGTCTGGCAAAAGGTCTTCACGGCGCGAATACCCGCAGCCCTAAACCAACTTTTCCAGTTTCTCATAAGCAACTCTCTTTCTGCCGTTTAGCGTCTGGCCAGACGTAAATATATAAAACCTCGGGAATCAGTAGTCCTCCTCGTCATCGTGGTCTGATTCGCTGAGGAGGAACTCTCGATTTTCTGAAGACTTAGACAGCGGCTCCCCATCGCTATCGAGCATCTGCCAGACCTTGAGGTCATGAGTGTAAGTCTTGCCGTTCTTGGAGACGTTGATCTCCACATCGATCCTGTCGATCACAATGTCGTCGAGGATCTTGAGGTTCTCAAGTCTCTCCTGCTGTTCTGCCAGAGAAAGCGGAACCGGGCTGCCGTCAACGTATTCCGGAGCCTCAGACAGCACAACAGCATTCTGTCCAGAATATAAGGTAACCGACGGCGGGAACTTGTCGAACCTGAGGGCAACCTTCATCCTCTTGAAGGGCTTGAACTTCTTCTGGCCATCCTTCGGGACAACCAGAGTCATGTTAACACCGAACCGATCCTGGATCGCCTGAGCCACATCGTTGCCAGCCGTCGGCGAGTTGAAGTTAATGAAGAAAGACGGAAGTCCGCCTGCAGGAACACCCTTGGACGGATTCCCCTTTGACGAGAAATCTGTGATACCAATGTTCTCTCCATTCGCATTTTCGATTCTGAAGTTACGTCCGAACTGATACGCAAAAGCTTTCATGGTTTCCATTTAAATTAAACTCCTGTCTATAAATATAAGTTAAATTGGACTATTAAAATATTATTAAATTGTGGTTAGAACGCATCTTTTTGCTAACATATTAACAGTCGATCGGCGGGTCTTTATTCGCCATTTGCACCTCCTAATTATACGAATGGTAACTCTTCGTCCTCCTCTTCTGGTATGTTCAAGAAATCTGTCTCACTCACAAATTCGTCGAATGGCACGTACTTAGAAATAGCGTCTTTAGCCTCGTCAAGCAGCGAAATGAAATATCGATCATCTACTGCATTCTCAAGATCCGTGCCCTTTACTTCTGATGACTCAAGCCATCTGTACCCTTTTGATCCACTGGCATAAGAATATACGCCCTGCCTCTTTACACGAAGCCTTGCTGCACCAAATCTATCCCTTATAGGAGTGAATTGGCCAATCCTTCCAACGAACTCGTAATGGTGGAGCTTCTCTTCCTCTGCTATCCACTTGTCAAGGTTCTCCTGAGAGCTGATGGACCTATCATAATCAGGATAGCGTTTTGCAGCACGGTCTGCGATACTCGTGCTACCATTAATCATTTCAACATACGTTTTAACAGCTATTGGATCGTCCAAACTTTCAAGGTCAGGATGAATATTTTTTATACTAAACTTTCTGATAAGCCCTTCGAGATACTTGATCCTAGCCTGGAGTTCATTGCTCTTGTCCTCATACTCCTCGTTATAGTCCAAATATAAGGCGCCTTCCTTTACCTCGAAGACTTCACAGTAATCGTCGAACACGACTGGCTCATGACTGAAGAGGTTCTTAAATATAAACGGAATCTTAAACTGCTCCCCTGTTGCGGTCCAGCGCGTAACATCTTCTGCCTTTCCGTCAGGATGTTTCTTAAGATACTTGCTGACTTTCTTCTTATAGTCGGGCGAATCCAACGATTCCTTTGCAATGTATACAGCCTTATTTACAATGCACATCTTTTCATATGTAGCTTCATGATCAAAATCATAACCGTATTTCTTTGCAAAGTCCATGCAAAAATCAATGATTGCTTGATCCGCATTTGCTATCTTAATTGAGTCTGTCTTGATATGGACAACCGTATATCCTCTTGACTCAACTTCGTCCTGAAGCGTCTTCATGAACAAAGCGCCACGAAGAGCGATGATGTTATTCTTGTTATCAGGGCTTTTGAGCGGATTAGGAAAAGCAGTATAGGTTAATCCATACGTGGAGTTCAAGACTATCTTAAGTGCCTGAGAAAGGTTCGCAGCGTCGTCTTTGTTATCAAGGTACTCAGCCAGTTTACCATCAAACAGCTTCTTCGCGCCTTCATAGTCTTCATGCTTAATATATAGTCTCGCATTAAGAATATCGACGTAGTTCTGCGTGTCATCGCCGAAGTAGTTGATGGCTTTTATAGTATGCGGATGCATCGATTGAATATCAAGAAGCGCCACGTTAGTAAAATATCCGGTCGTCGAAAACGCGTACCCACCGAACCCGAGGTCTATGCCTCGATACATGTTCTTAAGGACACGTCCGTCTTCGTTCACTACTGGCTTATAGTCTGGAAACTCTAGAGACAGATCCGGGCAATTGAGCACAGGGTTCTTTTTGTTCCCGACAATTATCCTTGTAGTAAGAGTATTCGTTGTGTCGTTAACGGTAGATCCGTATCCGGCTAAATCGGCAATGATTTCTCTACACACGAAATCCGCGTGCCTTGCCTTGAATACTGCTTCCGTAGCACGCACGTCGTTCTTACAGTATTCCGCAGCTTTCTCCCACAGGTTTTTCGGAAGAGGCTTGTCCCATTCCCACGCGAACTCCTTGTGCGGAACATTCAGTTCGATCTCGTACTTCTTAAGCGACTTCTTTTCTGATGCAAAGTCAAGCACGTCAGTGTAACTGATATTATACGCCTGGCCAAAAGTAGCGTCCTTGTCTTTATGGACGATGATCCTTTGGGATAGTAAATATAATTCGTGTGGGGACTTACCAAGGTATCGCCCGTAGATCATATGGTTATCGTATCGCCGATTATTGAATCCAATCCACTTGTACTGATTTGTGTTCGTAATGAATAGGTCGTCAATAACCTGTGGGCTCGGGTTGATTAAAGCCGTTACTTTATCCTCATCGATGACCTTGTAGCACACGAGAAAGAGACCCGGGTTATCAGGATCGTTCGGATCGCTATCGAATATCTCTACGTCAAAAAACGCTATAGGACCACTAGCAACCTCGCATGCTCCGGGGTCAAGAACGAAACGGACAATAGTGGTCTCGAAGTCCTTCGACTTGAACTTCATTTGGTTCACCTTTTTGAGGCACCCGACAGCATTGTTTGTAGATCCAGCAGCGAAAGCAGACACACGATTCCTCATGGATGTAAGGTCGTACTTAAGTCCGGAATCGTACGCCTCGTTTAATATATGATCAATGAAATCGATTGCTGGGGATGTGTGATACGGTTCGAATTCTTTATTTAGTGATCTATCGATTAGTTCCTTTAGCTTAGCTTCTGATTTTACGCTCTGTTGGTTTACCATGTTTCCTCCCTTCTTAACTTTAAATGGTAACCCAGATGAGATATCAACAATTGGCAAATCGTTGCACTTTATAAGTCTTCTCCTTAGCGTGTTGCCGCCTTTGCATATCTTAAGCTCTACATTCTCGCAAATATAAGAACTTAATTCCTCTAGATCATGTCCGCCTTTATAGTAATAGTAGACATGCAATCCACCGCCTCCCTTACTGAGCTCTGCGTAAGAGGGACGGAGGCCAAGTTCCATGCATTTCTTTTGACACAGTTCGAAGTTCTTAATGCCGTCTTTATCCCGTATGTCGAAGTCATAAAATATAAGCTTAAGGTCATCCGGTGGCTTTACGAAATGGACCTTATGCGTGTCAAGATCTTTTAGCTTAGTTTTGCAGTCATTCCAGGCTACTGTAGGTGCGTCCACCCTTAGTCTCCCGCTGCTGTCCCTGTATGTTTCAGCGTACTGGGCTGTGTACTCACTGAACTCGGTGTCGATCGTTGACACGTTGGAGTCCGATAATATAAGCCACGATGGAATAGGAGGGTCGCTTGACTTCTCAACGATTCTTGTCAGGTCGAAATGAAACTTGCTGTAGAATTGTTTATACTTTGCTCCGTCTGCAGCTACATAAACTTCGTCATAGTCGTAAAAATAATTTTTAAGTTCCTCTCTGAACTGGAGCATGTCCATCGTAAACTTAAAGTTTGCGTTTTCACAGAATTCCTTGTACGAACTCCAAGCGCGTTTCAAAGTTACGCCTTCCGCTGATGAGAAGTCATCGTAACTATGCTCTATGAAATTATACATAGGATTCGATCCACCGATCATTGTCTTAGGAACGTACTGTCTGTACATCTCTTTGTTCGACAAATATACGTTAAGGCAATGCTTAGCGATCGCTCCGAGTTCAAAGTCTATTCTTGCCATATCTCTGTTCCAGCGTTCGCTGTCAACAATGACACCGGTTGGGGTGACTTCAATCATTCTTCTGACAAGACCAGACTTTGCGTCCGTTATCTTAACGACCGTGTTTGTGCAAATATAAAGCAGACTAGAGAAACTCGCCGTATAGATGTTTGCATTCTTTACATTTATAGGCATTTCCTCATGCGATACAAGCGCATTAAGTCTGCTGTTATCATCGATCCTTGACAGGTTTCCGTCTGGATCGTATGCTACTAATGGGTTATCTTTGAATTGCTCCAGGGGAAACGCCGATCTAGATGATCCCAAAAGTTTGGACTCAAACGATTTGCAGTACCCCTGAAACAATTTCTGGAGAATCTTTATGAATGTTCCTTTGCCTGATCCCGGGGCTCCGTAAAGCACGAAGAATTTCTCGTTCTTTACAGAGTCGCCAGAAATAACAGACCCAATGCCCCATTCGAGCTTTCGCCTTTCGGAAGGAGAATATAAGACGTTTATGAGATCTTCATACGCGCTTATGTCCCCATCCTCAAGTGCATAGTCAAGCTTCCTGGTAGCATAGTCTGATTTCGTAATTTCCTCATTTGCAAATATAAGCTTCTTATCCAATGGTACAAAGTTGTCGCGCATCTGTGACTGACAATAGTTATGCCATTTCGCAGATACGCCAGACTTATGACTGGCAGTAGTCTTGACTTTGATTGTAGCATCGTCGCCGTATTTCTTTTTAACTTTATCTACTTCTTCCCATACGGCTTCATCAATATACTCAAGCGCAACGTCTTCATCTGTGGTCCATTTATTATTCTTATAGTCCCATACAGCATAGAAGTCGCCGCCTTTGATCATTAGATCTTTGCTCTTGCGTACTTTAAAATCAGGCTCGACTACGAACACACCGTCCTTTGGATTCTCTACGATTATCTTCAGGAAGTCTAAAGCCATACTGCATCAAGCTCCCTCCTCCCTTTTGAGTTTTTCATACGCTCCTCCTTATGCTATACTTTGAATGAACAAATTCATCTGACCCCATATAGGCAGAAGCCTCATGTCCTTATCAGTCCCTTCCACTGTGAACAATGAGCCTCTGCCGTCTTCGCTGTAGTTTCTATTCAAAAATATAGACAGAACGTTATCGCAGTACTCTTCGTCGTATGCATCGTCTGTCATGACCCCAAGACCTAAAGAGGCGATCATCTGCCAGAACCATTGGCCTGATCTGTCCCCAACCGTATCATTCGTCATAATGTCGACCTCGCATCTAAGTGCAAGTGCAATCATGACCTCAAGCACCGAGCAAGGGCCACAAATATAACGATCGATCAGGCTCCTTAGATAGTTCATGCTATCAGCAAACTGCCACCTGAGCCTAAGCCCATCTTTGATTCTGTCATCGTCCCTTTCAATAATCGCTACGAATTCCGTTTTCGAAAGCTTTTCAAGCAACTTGTCGTACGGAGGACAACTGTCGTCGTAAACGAATCCTAGAAGCCAGTAGTAATACTGTCCTTCAAAGCTCGTAGTCGTCATCATACAGGTTTCTTCTGTTACCGACTAAATCACGATAGGCGCTGATGTCCCTATCGATCTCATAGTCAATGCCTTCGTCGTCATTCCGTACAAATATAACGTCGATTGAATCATCAAATGTGTCAAGGGCAGTAGGTCCGATATGATCCTCAGGATGCTCGATGATCTCATCGTCGTACTTTGCCACAATGCCGTCAGTATAATATGTGTAGCACTCTTTATCGTAATCGGAGTCCTCAAACTCCTCTTGAGAAATAACATAGGGACCACTGTTGTCGATAGTGTCGCCCCCCTTGTACCCAAGGTCTCTCACCATAACAGGCACCTCCTCCAATTTATCCTTCATTTCTTTCTTAGCATCCTCTACGAACTGCTTAAGTGTCTTGCATCCGTCCGTCTCGCTTGTTTCAGTTTCCGTTTTGCCTTCGTTCTCCTTTGCAAGCTTAGCGTCGGCACTGATCCTCAAATATAAGTAGAGAGCCACAGCGCCGCTAGCGAATCCAAGCGCAAATACGCCGAAACCTTTCATTATGCCGCCTCCGTATCTCCAAGTCTACCCTTATTATCATACACCAGCCAGTCAATAGCTCCATCGCAATTAAACGTGATGAGAGTGACCTTATCGTAATAACCGGTCTTCGGATTGAACCTGTAGACATCCTGGTCCTTGATCTCGATATAGCCATCGCCGTTTCCGACGCCGCTCGGGTGCTTTGAATCGTAAAGCCATCCGAAGTGAGAGATCCCACGCTTCTTCACCGGATCATCGTCGAGATCCCTGATGTCGATCCCCATCTGATTCAGGATCTCATACAGGTAAATATAGCCGACTTTTCCACCGTGGTTTCTTGCGTCAAGGATCCCGTCGCCGTATGCCTCCATGCTGCGAAGGAACGCCTTGCGAAGATGCGGGTTCGCCTTGTAGCATGACGACGAGCTATCCCAAATGAAAGTATAAGGATCCTTGAGAGCTCCATCGAGCACGCTTACGGTCTTCTTCTCTACCTTTCCGTCACTCTCGCAAACCTCGACTTCTTTCTCCTCAATCTGATTGCGATACTTATTCGCCTCTTCTTCTCCAAGATCCTTTTCAATCTGTTTTGTTGTCTGGTTAAGGCTCGACGTAACACGCGCAAGAGCACTCGAAACCATCTCAAGGTTATTCTTTGTCTCAAGATGCGCTGAAACAATACAGCATGTTCCTGCTACAACATAACCGCAAGTCGGCCCAACCGTCTCAAGGACGTCTTTCCCGAGCTTCTTATAAGCAGAATATAAGTCATCCTTATACTCGTCCTTGTGTCTCCCTTCGTTCGCCGCATGAACAACGGCGATTTCGTCAAGATCGTCCTTGATTTTGTCAGAGTTTTCAAACGCTCGTTTCATTCCGACGACGGTTCCGCCGATAATCATGCCGATCCCGAAGCCAAGCTTTAAGTCAACCTTGTGAATCTTGATGTATCTTAAGAAGTTATTCATAGTCCATCCTTTCTAAAATATAAGTTCGTTCATCCTTCTCTTTGAACCTGGACTGCTCTCGGGAGCTTTAACTCCCATCCATCTGATGTATGGGTGATCCTCGCTCCAGCTGTCGAAGACCAACCGAAGTTTGCGTAAGTATGACCGATGTTCTCGCCGATCCAAGAATATACGGTGAGCACAGATACCCATCCGCCGTCCTCGATAGCTTGTTTCATCTTGCTAAGGAGAAGCATAGCGTCTTCCTCGCAGTTAAACAGAAGCGTACCATGGACAGGCGCGTTTATGCTGCTCACGTTCTGTTGCTGATTTCTGTTGTAGTCGACCATTCTCGTTCCAGTATTAAGGATCTGACGCGAAATATCAGCATATCCAGAGCTTCCGCTAACGCTCCTTCCCTTCCCAGCGAACATCGAATCAAGAAGAGCGTGAAGGCCGTTCAAAGCAGAGTCCCTAAGACTGGGCACCACTTTCTTCATGAACGCGTCTTCAACAGCGCCCTTAATGTCGTCTACAAATATAGCCTTCTCCAGTTCCGAGCGTTCCCTTGTGACAAGCGGATTTGTGATCTTTGCGTTGATGTGCGTGCTTTCTCTTGCTTTGTTGGATCCAGACGGAGTATTGTCGTAATTCGTTCCCATTTGCGCTCCTTTAAGAAAATAAAAAGGAGGCCCAGCAAAAACGCTGAGTCTCCTCGCACGAAGCAAGCCAAATATAGCTTACTTGGATTTCTTAGACTTGCCAGCCTTCTCAGGCTCTTTCTCCGTTGCCTCTTCCTTGGCTTCGATCTGCTTCTGCTCGTCTCCCTTCTTGAGCTTACCAGTGACCTTCTTAAAGGCCCATGCCGCTCCGTTGCTAACCGGTCTCGCCAGGCAGCATACAGCTGTACCAATGGCGACCCCGATTCCCATAGCGATCATGGTCTCCTTGTTTCCACCTTTTACCTTCTTTGCGACCTTAGCCACGTTCTCGACAACCTTGTTGTTCTCTTCCATCTCTTTTCCTCCTTAAAATATAAGCTACTCACTTGTCTCCATAATACCCCGTGTAAAATCTGCGAATCCTATGGATCAGTAGAAATCCGGATGGGGATTATGCTTGAATGTAATGATTGAGCAAGGCTCCGCGCACTTCTGCTTGTACAGCCCTGATACGGCTCCTGCTCGTTCTCCGTTGTTCCATCCAAGAACATTGGCAAACGTATCGCCGTAAATGTCTATGCCAAGCTCGCGAAACAGATCATCAACTGTCTGCGACTGATACTCGCACCCGGCATTAAACTCCTCAAGTGCCTTGTTGACATCGCTGGGATCGCTTCTAAAGTAGATCCCGAGGTAGTCAATATAGAACAGCGCTGTGCCATTTCCATACGACGAATATACCTCGCCAGCGCTAATCTTCTCTTCATTCGCTTCCGCAGAGTTCTGGGCGGCCTGCTGCTTGACCTCCTTGGCTTTCTTTTCGCCAAGCACGTCGTCCAGTGCCTTATCCATATCTGCAGCCTTCGCTTGTGACAGCATGTACGCGTTAAGCGCTCCATCATACCTGATCTGATGTTTGCAATTGGATACGCATTCGCACGCGACAGCCCCGCCTAAAAATATAAACGTTCTGACATATGATGGCGCTGCAGTCTTTACAACCTCCATCTTAGTCAGCTTTACATCTTCAACCGGGACGCCTGTCTCTTCACTAATGGTCTGCTTCTTTTCATCGATCTTCTTGACCGCATCAACGGTCGCGATAATCGATTCTACAACAGCCCCAACTGTCAAGCCGATAGCTGCACCGGCCCACATTGTAGCTCCGTTTTTCTTAAAAAATGTTTTTACGTTCATTTTTCCTCCTTTACTCATACTAATTCTCCTTTCTAAAAGTCCTCCTTTGTTCCATAATAGGGCTTGTAGGCCGTAAGAAAAGAGAATAAAAGGAGCCCCAGATTACTATCTGAGACTCTGACGAAACCAAATATAAGTCAGTAGAAATCCACGTGTGGCTCGACTTCTATCTTAATAATCCAGCACTTCTCTCCTGTTGACAGTAAATGCTCACTATCCGGGCTTAAACTAACACCTGCTTCCTCTCCGTCGCACCATCCAATTGATTCATAGATTCTATCATCTGGGACTGTAATTCCAAGTTCGTATAGCAGATAGCTAACGCTCATGTGCGTGTACTCGCACATTCCGTTAAAGTTTGCAATAGCGCAAAACACGTCAAAAAACGAGCTCCGAAAATATAGCCCAACAAACTCGATGTAAAACAACTCAGTACCATTTGATGTGCTGTACACATTAGCAGGGAGTTTATGCTTCGGTGCATCTCCAACCGCATATGGATCTATAACTTTCTTCTTGGTTTCGTTTCCGTCATTTCCATCCTTTCTTGCAAGCGCACTAAGCGCTCCAATGGCAAACATTGCGGCAAGTAATATACTCATAACTTACTCCTTTCTTATTTCTTAGCCGTCTTTTGTTCCATAATAGGACTTGTAGGCCGTAAGAAAAGAGAATAAAAGGAGCCCAAGATTACTATCTGAGACTCCGAGTACAAATATAAACTACCGTTAGTCAACACGCCTCCGGTCCTTTTCGGGGGCTTCAAGGTCTGCCAGTCTCTTTCTGACAGATTCCATTTCGTTTATAAGTTCCGTCTTCTGTCTTTCATCCTCAGCGCCCTGCAGGTTATCGATGATGAGACCACCGATACCAATAACTGCACTGAGGACTCCAATTACTTCCGCTTTCGAAATCTTCATAAATATACCTCCTTTGTGTTGACATTCGTTTCCATATTAGGCCGTGTAGTTCATGCGAGAGAGTCCCCAAAATATACGCATGCTTCGTACCTTGGATTCAGCTCTCGCAGTTCCCTTCAATCGTACTTGCCAGCGTAATACGTCTCCTCAAGTATCTCGTCTATGACCTCACCGTCGCTGTCATACAGAAGCTTCGGTTCGCACCCTTCCGCAAGACGAAGCACGTTCATTTCGGTTGCCATGTAGTCTGCATCATACAGTTTCCTTACTGAAAACGGATACTTGTCTCCGATAGTTTGGACAACTTGCGGGTATGTCCATCCTATGGTCTCCGCAACGGCTCTGGTATCAGACGAGAGATACTGATCTTTTCCTAAGAACTTGTAAAAGTCTAGGTATGACACGACCAGGTCCTCATCAAGTTTCCCAGCGAAAGCGTACTGTGCTCTGGCCAAGTCTTCTGCCGTGCAAGGGAACGTATTGTTGAACCAAGGGTCGAAATATAGTTTCTCTCCTTGCCCAACCAACGTAATCGCTTTGCTTTGTTCGATAGCTGTCTTACGTTCCTGAAACTCTCTGAACGTCTCTCCAGTCTCCGGAGTCTCTATCTTGTCTTGCTCGGACTCCATTGCTTTGATCTTGTCCTGAAGAAGCAAAGCGTATCCACCAAGAGACGCGATCTTATGGCGCGACGAGTTGTTCGAGGCAACAGTCGCTGCTACAGACATTGCCTCAACCGCAGCAGCGATCCCAGTCTCCTTAGCGATCATAATTGCCTTATCCTTCGTGCTCATATCGGGATTGTCTTTCAGGTTCTTCTCAATCCTTGAACCTGCAAGAATGCCCATCACGAACGCTCCAGCAGACGTTGATACTGCAAAGCCCGTAAGCATCGTAGGTTTGTAAGTCTTCAAAAACACTCTTGCTACACTTAAGCTTTTCTTTAGTTTCATATAACCTCCTTTTGTTTTGTATTTATTGTTCTTCTTAAGGCCTTGCAGCTCATGCAAAAAAAAAAATAAAAGGAGCCTCAGATAATAATCTGAAGTTCCTTTTGCTTCTATCAATAGTTACTCTTCTTTGTTGCCATCCTCCTTCTTGGATTGCCCAACGGCCTGTCCCACCAGGCCAAAGGTCCCAATCATAATTAGAGCAACAAATACAATTGTAATCATTTCTTCCTCCTTTTCTAATACACTTTCGTTCCATAGTAGGCTGTGTAAAAGATGCGAAGGAGAAAAATATAGGAGCCCCAGATTTTACTCCGAGACTCCAAAGGACTATTCGTCCTTCTCTTCCCTGCACGGGCATTCACCCGTGCGATACATGTGCCAATCGACGGCACAATTATAGCAACGCCGGCAAAATCCCAGCGTCGTCCTCCAGTGCTTGCATTTCTCGCACTGGAACTTTTTTTCAATAAGTTTCCAAAGGGCATCGTTAAGATCGCCCTCGGTTAGGGAGACTACATCGTCTCCCCAGTAACCGCCAGTCGTCAGGCGGTAAACCAAGACCTCGTCCTGGTGCTTGATCATGACGCTTCCGCGTCTTACTATGCCTCCTTCTTCCACCTCAATTACGAGGTGGTCCGCCTCTGGTTCAAAATCCAGAAGCGTGCACTCTGATCCCTTGTTAATGACCAGATCTGATACTGTTACAAAATACCTTTCGTCATACATAGCAATACCTCCTAAATATAAACAATTCTTTCCATATTAGGAGATGTAAAACATGCGACTACTTGCCAGAGCTCCCAAGTCCTTTAGACCCGCGATCAGTCTCATCAAGCTCTCCGACTTCAACAGGCTCGCAGCTAAGATACGGGATGATCACAAGCTGAGCTACTCTATCGCCCTTGTGAACTCGGTACATCTTATCGGAATCGTTATAGAGAGGCAGAAGCATAGCACCTCTATAGTCTGAATCAATCACCCCAACAGAGTTCGCAAGTCTGATCCCCTTAATAGACGCCAGACCAGACCTCGGAAATATAGCTCCGAAATGCCCCTCTGGTATAGCTACGGCAAGCTCAGAATGAACATGCACAGACGTATGAGGCATTATCACAGCTTCTTCTGTAGAATATAAATCTAGTCCAGCTGATCCTTCGGTAGCTTTGGTAGGCAATACAGCATCGGGCCCTGTCTTCTTAAACTTCAATTCGTATGCCATTATTCCACCTCAATATGCAACATCTTAAGCTGACTCTGTACGGGATTCGTGTCCACTTTAATTGTAACGACCTTGCGTCCTTTGAACTTATCGGTCATAAGAATGTCTCTATAGAACGGGCCATATCCGAACCCCTCCTTTTCAACAAAGAGCGCCTGGTCCTCAGGCACAACAAAATATAAATCCTCAGCGAACATGTCTTCTCCTTTCAAATAAGCGATCGATCAAACATCGTCTCCCAAACTTCTTTCTTAAGCGGCTTCATGCGAAGCGCCCACATAAGCTGACGAACAGTTACCGTCGGATACAAACCAGTATTCGGATTTGGCTCCCTGGCTGTCTCGTTCAAATACTCTTTGAAATGCTCGTCCTCAAATATAGCATTTGCAAGCCACGGATCTACGTTCGTCCAGTACGTCGACTTACTACTTCTATTAAACTTCTGCTGTATAACACACATTCCTCTGTCGTCACTAGCATTGAAAAATGTAGCATTTGTATACACAGGATGATCAAATGTTCTGATCGATCCGTCTCTGACTCTATGATTCCTAATTCCGTTGTCATCGTAGTGATACTTCATGCTTTCCCTTTCGAAAAATATAAGAAAACGAAGAGCCTCAGACAATCGTCTGAGACCCTTGAACGTCACCTCCTTAGAACTTATCTGGATCTCTTCTTACCAGGCTTACAGGACTGAATGAGCGTCCTGATGCCGAAGTTCGCGCCAAGCCTTAAGCCTTTCTGCTCGAAGAACGCAATCGTCGCGATTCCAGTTCCTGTGATAATCCACTCACAAATCTCAAGTACTCGTTCCTTCTTCTTGCCCTCGTCCTCGATCTCAGCAACCCTCTCACGGGATTCAGCCTCGATCCGAGCGACCTCAATATCGGATTCAGCCTTGAGCATCGTTGCGAGCGACTTCAGCGTTTCCGAATCGCCCTTTGCTGTCTCGAGCGCATCCATAGCTTTCTGCTTCAGAACATCGTAATACTCTGCCATATAAACCTCCTTTTAAAAAGTCCTTTGTTCCAATATAGAGACTGTAATTTCTGCGGCTTAGCTTTCGATCGCTTTTACGCTTAATATAGCGTATCGCTTCTGGCATATCTCGTCTATACTTTTGCCCTCGTCTATCGATATGCAGCACATTCCAGACGGCGCATCATAAGTTTCTTTCTGGACTATTAGTGTTCCAGAGTGAGCCTTATACAAAAATCGTCCGAATACGGCGAAGGCCAGAAGCATCCCTATGATGATGCCTATGACAAAAAATATAATGGTGAGCACTATTGACCCTCCAGAAATAAAAGGAGCCCCTGACAAATGTCAGAGACCCCTAAAACTCAACCGATTAGCCCGGAGTTACTTGACCCGCTTCTTCATTCTGAGGCGTCCGTTGATAGGTTCGTACCTGAAGGACCTCAGGTTCCAATTATCAGCGTTCGCGTCATAGATTGCGATACGGTTATTCTTCCACGCCTTGTTCCATGCGTGGTTTTCGACTGCCGCACCAAGGAGCAACCCAAGGGCAACACTTCCGGCGATACCGCCGACGCCCTTTCCTGCAAACTCTGCGCTCCCAGTGTGTTCGTCATAGTCCCACGTGAACGGGTGGATGAAGCCGTCTGCGAATCCGACGGCGAATTCCTTAACGGTCTCAATCGAAACCTTTTTCTCGTCCTTCGGCTCAGACTCAACGTTCATAGCTTCTTCCTTCTCCTTAGCCCACTCATTGTAATCAGCATAGTCAACCATAAATATACCTCCTTCTTTGATACAGGCCAATCGTTTCCATAACAGGGAATGTAAATCGTCAGAGCTTTGCAGTGAAAATATAGTCTCCTTTTTCCGAATTCGAAGCTATGTACATGGTGTTTCCAGAGAACGCCAAAGACTCAAACTCTACTGCCCTTTCTGAAACGTACACCATATCTGGCTCGAAGCCGTACAAAGGAAATCTATAGATGGCGTTGCCTCTCTTTGTGTTATGCGATCTGATAATATAGACGTGGCCTTTGTAAAAACCTATGTCTTGTCCAATATTGTAACTTGAGAACCTTTCAAGCTCGTTGATTGAATCGTAGCTTCTCTTGATCCTATGATTGACTATCTTAGTGCCCTGTATTTCGAGTTCGTTATTTCCAGAAATATAGCGATCGTGCCCAACGTAAGCAATGTTGTTGATATTAACCGTACTAGTTGCCTTCCTTCGTTTATATGCGTTAGCCGTCTCCAGAATCTGAACGTACTTGTCAAGCGGAGCTATAACGAGCTCCTTAGTGTCGTAGTTGTACGTCATCCCGTTTCCATGACCCATCCGCAGCGTATACTTCCTGGTTTCAAACTTGCTAAGGTTTTCAACCGATGGATAAATATAAAGCGTGGACATGGTATTGGTTTTGTTTGTCTTAAGGCACCAAAGCCTCTTTCCGTCAATGGCAAGCGCCCCGAAGTTTGTGCATTTGTTGACATTCGGAACGCTTCCGTATAATCTTTCCCCTAATGATTTTATTGTTACATTCCCCATAATTATTACCTATATGATCCAAAATCGTTCTCAGTGCAATTCGCTATTACAGTTTTCAGTTTCTGACTCAACCCTCCTCCCATAAGTATTCTGTGCTTTAAGCAAAGATTCACTCCGGACTTCTGTTCGGTGTACGCGTCTAAATACTTGCAACCTAAGCACTTGTTTTTGTCAAAAGAAACATTCGATTTCTTTTTGCCCATTCGGCCAGCCCTCATTAGTAGAAAAAAAAATAAAAGGAGCCCCTGACAAATGTCAGAGACCCCTTAAAACTACCCTAAATTACCAGATCTCAATCCAGTGACCCGGATGGACCGGGTCCTCAACCTGGACAATGTTTACGCAGACGTAGAGACCTGCGCGTTTCAGACCTCTCATAAAGGTCCAATGTTCATCCGTTGTCGCCGTGAACTCGACGACAACCTTCGCCCGAAGATTCTCGGGCTCTAGCGAGTTCGTCATTACTCCGAACCTCGCGTTGTCCTTGTCAAACCCTTCGTTCGACAAGCCATCAATAATCTTTCCCACAGCAATCTTCTGTGCTGCAGCGTCATCAGCAATGTTAACGTACACTCTGTAAGTGTTCATAAATACCTCCTAATACTGATAAGAACTAAACTTCTTTTCCATATAAGGATATGTAAAATATGAGAAAACAAAGGAGCCCCTGAACTCTGTCAGAGACCCCGCAACTCATTTAGTTTTCTTCTCCTTTCTTTTATCAATCACCGCCTTGATCACAAGGCATACTATGACTATCGCTACCAGAATATCCAATATCGGCAAGACTGATAATACTACCATCAGTACTCCTACCACTATTGTAAACAATAGCAATAATAAAGTGATCATACACGTTACCTCCTCATATTAGGATGTGTAACTAATGAGAAAATAAAAAGGGGCTTTTAACGTCTGCCCCAAAGACGTAAATCCATTACCTTTTCTTTCTCTTGCCCTCCTTTCGGCCGAGCTCGGCCAGCTCCATGAGCTCGGAATGCGAAGTTATGCCTAGGCGGTCTCCTATTTCTTCGTAGGAGAGCCCCTTAACTTCATGCAGGTATTTCACCTGCATAACTTTTACTTTTCTGTCCATGCTCATATAAACCTCCTTTAAAAACTAGCCGTCTTTCCATATAAGGCAATGTAGCTAGTGCGAAGCTCAATGAGTATGCGAAAGAATATAAAAGAACTTCCTGTACCTGCTATAGTACATCTTTTTCTCCGCAGGCATTCCCAAGGTCGTATGAAGGTATGTGAAGCTCTTGCCATACGCGACGCCCTTAAAGAGATACTCGCAAATATACGGGTCAGTCTTCTTGCATGTCTCGCGAACAATATCCATCTTGTCCTTGAGAGCAATACGCTTGATCGCAAGGTCTGCCGTGTAATCGCGAATTCCTTCCTCCTTTGGCGTTTCGCGCATTCTAAGAGATCTGTTCGCAAGTTCCCCAAGCGCTGTGTACTCTTGCTCCCACTCCGGATACTGAAGACAAAAATGCTTGAGCTCATAGTAGCGATGCTTTGAAATATAGTAAGGATCATCTTTCGAGATCTCGGGTCTTACATCAGTCCCCATCGGCGCAGTCCTTTCTATAGAGGTAACCGGTCTCCTCATAGAGCTTGCGAGGTGAAATATAGTAGTTGATCCGACCCTTGTGATAGCCTCTCGTATCGTCGAGCTTGGTGATTCTCTCACCGTCTCTTGTAGCATAGCCGATCGGAAGCCACCCGCTGATGATCCCAGCCCTTACCCAAGAACGGTCCTTACCAAAGGCCTTCGCTGCAACAGACACAGGAACCGATCCTGCGTTAAAACTAATGTTTTCCATAGTAAAACCTCCTTTGGATAATTTCTATGGATATCAGCTTAACCCACTTTCACGTCACCTGCGTCCCCTTCTTTTGAAAAATAAAGGAGCCCTCGTAAATGTTACGAAGACTCCGCAAAAATCACTCAATCATCCAGTAAAAAATATACCGAATGATGATTTGAAAAAGCTTCTGAAGCGCAAAGCCCAGAAGCACTGCAGCCAACGTTGTCGCTGGCCAATCGTTAATAAAAGCTCCAAAAATTTCTCGCCAGTCCTGCATGACGAGAAAAATCAATAAGACAAATACCATTGAGCAGAAAGTTACTTTCCAGCTCAACACCTCGATTTTTCTTTCGACTCTACTCATGTTCAAATATACTTTTTCCATATTTACCTCCCCTGGTAAATAACAACAATCTTTCCATTAAAGACCATGTAAAACATGAGAAAAAACAAAGGGTCCACAATTTTTTGTGAACCCTGAAAAAAAATTATACTTCGATTTCCAATGGGGCAAACCCCTTGATGTTGGGGATCCTGTCCCCTCTATATACGGCTGCTTCTGACAGCCTATACGTAACTTCAACTAGGGCAATATCCCTGTTGACCCCCTTTACATAAATGGGGTGTTCGCTTTCACTGTTCATTGCCATAACATAATGTTTCATTATAGTTCCTCCTTCTTTATGCATGCGCAACAACTCTTTCCATATAAGGGCATGCAAAATGTAAGAAAAAAAACAAAGGGCCCACAAATTTCGTGAGCCCCGAAATAATTAATCTCTCTGATCGCGGAAGCAATGTTCCGCAATCGTCATCGTTTCTTCTTTATTTCTCATAATCGTGTAATTCATTCCGGCCACCAAAAGTGCCGGAAACCCAACAAATACGATTATCTCAATAGCTGTTCTAATAATTTCGTTCATCATTTCTAATTCCTCCTTTAAATATAGGTTTCATTCTTTTCATACTAGGGAGAAAGAATTGTGCGAACGGAAAAATATTAGGACCCGTAAATCCTGCGGATCCTAAATTTGATTCAATGGCTTAGACGTCTGAAGTGCTCTATGTTCCAGAGCTCAACGTCTACAATGTATTCAACTTTTTCCACAGTTTCGCCAACGCTACTGGCGATTTCCTCATAGCTCATACCCCCGTTATACTTTCTTACTATGGAGGATATGAGCAATTCCTTTCCATATACTCTACTCATTTCCGATGTCATCTCGACACCTCCTTTCCGTATAAGGGAGTGTAAAAACTAAGAGGCCCCGCAGCCTTTGCGAAGCCTCTAAAAATATAGCCGATAACTCAAATCACTTAAGCAGGTTCATGCTCCTGTAGATCTCACCATACGGTTCTCCCTGCTTGTGTCTCTGCTCAACGCGGAGCAGCTCGGACGATGTCAGGGGGCGCTTGAGTGTCCAGTAGTACCCAAGCGACGGATCGTAGGCCTTCGTAAGTCTGTCCTTCTCCTCCTTAGCTTTCTTGTGGGACTTGTATGTGTCCTTTGCAACATAAACAAGCCCAGCGCCAGCGCCAGCGAGAATCGTTGCCGTCAGCTCAGGGTTTTTGCTTGCCCAGTCTTCAGCCTCCCTCTTCTTTTCATTCCACCAGTTCTTAAGCTGCTGCTGTTTGATACTCCACTTGAGATCCTTAAAGTTGATCTTCTCGCTCATAAATAATCCTCCTTTGTGATTTTTAAAGTTTCCATAATAGGGCATGTAAAAACTAAGAGGCCCCGCAATTTCTGCGAGACCTCAGGCTTATTAGAACTCAAAATATTTGATATCCGAGTTCTTTTTCTTCCTCTTTTCCTTCTTCGTGAAGCGAAGAACTGTTTCAACTTCTTCAATAAGCCTATTGGCTTCCTTGCCCTTAAGCTCTCGGAAGCCGTTGTCGTCATTCTTTTTCTTCATTTCTAATTCCTCCTTGTGTGTATGTACAACAACTCTTTCCATATAAGGATATGTAAAATATGAGAAAAACAAAGGGCCCACAAATTTCGTGAGCCCCGAAAATATCAGTCGAATAAGCCTAAACTAATCAATCCTATTGCTACTGTTGCTGATACGATAATAGCAATATTACCTATCCATAACCACTTGTCTTCTGGGTCATCAAAGTCACCCATGATCAACTTGTGCACACTAAATCCCCATCCGCCTAGCATTATGGCAAACCCGATGCATAGCTCGGGCATAATATACCCATAGTTCATTCCGTAGACTAACCCGCACGTGATAGCCAACATAACTATGATACAGATGGACATAAGTGTTTTTTGTACTTTATTCATCTTCATTTCTAATTCCTCCTTAAATATAGGTTTATTCTTTCCATACTAGGGAGAAAGAATTGTGCGAATCGGAAAAAACTCAAAGGCCCCGCAACTTCTGCGAGACCTGTCATATCAGTCGAAGAGATACATTTCTTTTGTACCGTCCTCGAACGTAAGTTTCATAATAATGTCGCTACCGCAGTCATAGCGGACGACCTCTGCGTGGGCTTCAACCACGCATGCGTTTCGCATTGCTTCTTGCTCAAGTTCATGAGCGAAGTATTCGGGACTGGCTACCCGAACAA
>CALGGR010000065.1 GCA_937915755.1 uncultured Fretibacterium sp.
TCATGACCATTTTGCCGAAGTTGCCCAAGTCTCCGCCGAAGATGAGCATACCGCCAGCGAAGAAGATACCAATCATGGAGACGAGCAAGGCAGTTTTGCCGGAGAAAGCATTAACGAGCTTGTCGAGAGCAGTATTCCAGGGCAAATCGTTAGTGCTTGCGAGAGCCGTCATAGGTGTATAGAGCAGAGCCACGAGAACGATGACTGCGAGAATAGTTGCCCTGCGTTCAAAAAGCCACAAAGAAAAATGTTTATTCATAACTAAAAAACTCCCTTCATTATTAAATTGGTTAAATCGTCTAAAATACGATACTTTGCATTGCGTTGTCTTGCCGTCTCGAACAATAAAAAGATTTCAAAATTTCACCTCTTTCTATGTTGAAACCCCTTGCTTCCCACAGCTTCCAGAAAACTAAGCCGCATTGACAGACTGTTTCAAATCCTTAAAGACGTATTGCCCATTACTCACCCCCTCAACGTTTATAAGTTCCGACAGCTTTGGGCCGATATGAGGGTCTCTGATGAGAAATGCGACGACATCAATGGCTTCAGCAATGAGTTCTCTCATGGGACTTTGAGAGACTTCGGAAATAAGCTGCTCAATACGTAGTAGACCAGCGCGAGCGTCATTAGCGTGAACGGTACAGACCCCGCCGGGATGACCAGTATTCCAAGCCTTGAGCATATCGAGAGCTTCTTTGCCCCTGACTTCCCCGATGATGATCCTGTCCGGCCTCTGCCTCATGGTGATTTTGAGAAGCTCCTGCATGGAAACGTCTGAGGTTGTACGCATGGGGATGAAGTTGTCCATCGTGCATTGAAGCTCCGGGGTGTCCTCCAGAATGATGAGGCGGTGTTTAGGCGTGAGGAGCTTCATCTCGTTTATGATTGCGTTGACGAAGGTCGTCTTACCCGTCCCTGTCCCGCCGACGACGAGGATATTCTTACGCGAGATAACAGCCTTGCGCAGAAGCTCGATGTCCTCAGTGGAGGCCCGTCCTTCAGTGATGTACTGTTCGAGAGGGTAAACGGAGGACGCCTTTTTTCGGATGTTAAATACAGGGTTGGGGACAATAGGGGGGACAACTCCCTCGACACGGCTCCCGTCGCCGGGGAGTTCCCCCTCGACCTTTGGATGTTGATGGTTGATGGACGTTCCCAGCATATGGGCAATGGTGCCAAGCATTTGAAGCGCGTTGACTTCCGGCATCTTGCAGAGATACTCCATGCCATTCTCTATCGTGTCAATCCAAACGGAGCCGTCGTGATTGAGCATGACTTCAACAACCTTGTCGTCGTCCATAGCCTGACGTATTTTCTCGCCCATTTCACGGTGCAGCTTGTCAAGGTTGCGCCGGGTAACTTCATCAACCATTGTTACAGTTCAGCCCGCCGAAGGAAGATGATGTAAAATATAAGCGAGATAAGAGATGAGGAGGGGGAGACTCAAGATGGGAGGAAATTATGAAAGGGGCATCTATAACCACCTGATGGATGTCATGAGCCGTCTTGAGAAGGTGGAGGCAGAGCTTCAGCAGGAGAAACGCGCCCACAAGGAAGAGGTATTATGCCTGAGGGGGAAGATTGCGAAGTTGGAAGAGGAGAACCAAAAGCTACGAGTCGAGAATGAACTTCTGCGTAATGAAATTGCGCGTTTAAAGAGTATCATCAATAACGATAGCACGAATACGTCTCTGCCGCCGTCGAGTGATCGAAATAAGCCCAAAAAACCAAGAGCGGCCAATACGTTCAATAGCCGTGAGAAAGGGAAGCGTAAGGCAGGAGGACAAAAAGGTCATAAAGGAGTTTGCTTGAGCCGTTCGGATGTTGAGGAGAAGATACGCTCCGGCAAATGTTGCCATGAAATCAAGACGATAGGCGACACAGGAAGTGGAAGATATAAGGTAAAGTATGTTATAGATTTAGATGTTGAACCTGTCATCACCGAGGTTAGGATATACGCGAATGAGAGCGGGAAGTACGAGATACCGAAGGAATACGCTAATGATGTGAGCTATGGTGCCAAAGTGAAAGCGCTTTGCGTATGTCTGTATAGTGAAGGAGTAATGTCCAATGACAGGATAGCATCGTTTCTCAATGGAGCAGGGAAAGGAGAGCTAGGGCTTTCCGAGGGAAGCGTATATAATTTTTGCCGTTGTTTTGGAAAGAAAGCGGAAGTTGAGGTTGAGAAACTGGAAGAGGAACAACTAAACCAAGAAGTTGTGTGCAGTGACGCGACGACGGTAAAGGTGAACGGCGAACAGTGTTATATACGAAACTTCAGCACGGCCATGACCGTTATTTATCGAGCGATGAGGAATAAGGGGCTTGACGCGTTGAATAGATTGGAGTTTTTAAAGAGATTTTCCGGGACATTTGTGCATGACCATGAAACAGCGATGTATCACTTTGGAACAAGGCATGGAGAGTGCAATGTCCATATTATCCGTTATTTGAAGAAGAATACAGAAGATACAGGAAATGAATGGTCATCAAAGATGATCTCTGCCTTATGTGAAATGAACGATAAACGAAAGGAGTATATGAGGGGCAATCAGATGGAATTCAGTGATGAACAAATACGAGAATATGAACAAAGGTATCATGAAATTTTGAGCGAAGGTCGAGAGCAAAACAAAAATACCCGACACGAATATGCCCGTCAAGATGAAAAAGCGTTGTTGAATCGCATGGAAAATTACAGTGAGAATCATTTACTGTTTCTTCATGACTTCAAAGTTCCCTTTGACAATAACATGAGTGAAAGGGATTTGCGTAAAGTAAAGAACAGGCAAAAAATGGCCGGTGGCTTCCGAAAGGACAGCGGTCATGAGATGTATTGTGCAATACTGTCTTTTATTGAGACAATGAAACGGAGGGGGATAGACATTATAGACGCTATCCTGGGATTGTTCGTCTCTCCCCCTTCTTATTCGCCTTCCCCGCTAGGGGCTGAACTGTAACTTCAAAAGATTTCCCCTGTTGCACTTAGCTTGACAATCTAGGCTTGAATGTATCTATTCAGTCGCCAGAGAAGGGATAGCAGCAAGCGGCATTCCCGACAAAGCGTAGCGGATAGCTTCAAGCACATTAGTCCCTTGCTTTTTAGCTGTACTCAGAAACGACTGGATGCGTCCAAAATTTTCTGCGCCAAGAGCCGTCCTGAAACACCCGCTGACTTTAATCTTCGTCTTGAGGGGTCTCAGGTCTCTTTCTGCCTGATTATTGTCGAAAGGGACACGCCAGTCGGACAGGAAACGAAGAAACTCGTCAACATGAGACCACAGCCTATCAGCCAAACGGCGAGGCGCACTCCGTCTGACTTTTCCTCTTTGGCCAGGTTTCCTGTCCTCCAATGGGTTTTCGGCTATTCCCAAGCCGACAATTCTAAGAAATATTCGCCGATAACGGCACACGCTGGCGTAGCTTAAAGCTTCCTTCCCTGCCGCTATGGCACGTTCCCTGGCCTTCTTCATCCGAATCAGCGCGGCGCTTAACTCCTTTGCCCAGCTTTGCTCCGGGTAATTCTCCTGTATCCCCTTAAGTTCTCGGAGAATATGGGCATTGCATAATCCATGTTCAACCTGGAATTGCCAGTACGAACTCAGCCCATCGTGCACGATAATTCCCGTATAACGGGGTAAAAAACCTATCCTGCGCATCGCTTCCTCGCCGCGCTTTTCGTCAACAGCTTGCAACGTGTATTTGTCTGTTGAGACGTTATGCGCCCAATGCAGCTTACCGGCAACTCGCAGCCCCGTCTCGTCACAATTCACTACATCCTCGCTCAACAGTGCGTCTCGTATCTTTTCCCATACAGGCAGAATATCCTTCGAGAAATTTTTAATCAACGTGGCTATAGTCCCAGTACTGATGGATAAACCGGTTAATGCCTTGAGCAAAGTATGCGTCCTGTCTATCGACACCGCACCGTCTGTCGTTAATGCCATCACTAAAGAGAGTAATCCGGGGCCATATTGCTTGCCAGACGTTACCCAAGGCGGGAAAACACCTTGTATCGTCTCTTTCAACACCGGACAAGACCGCTCAACCTGCTCATAATCGATACGCTTTACGTCGATTTGAACATCAACAACGCTGCGAGTCTCGACAATTCTTTGCGGCTGCACCTGGCAAAAATCCGCGTTCAAACACGTCTTGCAAGCTTCTGGAAGACATGGCACAACAGAACTCACTTTATCAGGCAGAGGAAAACCAGACCCTTTGTGCCCATGCTGCCCTCCGACTTTGCGCCCAGTCTTTTCTCTCAGACTTTTAGGGGCTGGCTTCTTCAATCCATCTGAAGAAGGAGGCTTTGAACTGTTGCTGCTGTTCTTTTTCTGCATCTCCATGAGGCTCTTGATCTGAGCTTCCAGGAAGGCAATTTTTTGACGCAAGGCCGCGTTTTCAGCTTCAAGTTCATCAATGCGCTTTTGTAGCCGCTCAACCTCCGTCATCAAAGGTCACCTCCACCCTCTTGTGAAAATTATACGGGAACTGAAGTCTCCCACTTGTGGAAAGACCAATAAATATTTGGAAATACTCAATTTAGGGGCTAAAAAATGAAGAAAAATACAAAACGTGCTTCATTCAGGCTTTGCGATGTAAGGCTTTATAAAACCATGCCGTTGACTTTATCTGGCGGTAGGATATTCCATCTTTTTCAGTCTATAACCTGATTTATGGCATTAATCCCTGAAATAATGAGACCGACTAAAAAGCGAGCATATAAAGTCGCACTCCTACTGGATTATTGTACAAATATTTTTCAAAATGCTGTATTTCCAAGTATTTCTTCTTCTTGATATTCCTTTGCGGTTTTTGCAAGCTAAATGCCCTGTTTGCAACAATTTATGTGGATATCCACAAGTGGGAGACTTCAGAAACTTATTATTCTGTTGTCATGCGGGAGCGGCAAAAGGATGATGCGGGGCATCTTCTTCCCGGCATTTCGCGTAATCAGATAT
>CALGGR010000066.1 GCA_937915755.1 uncultured Fretibacterium sp.
AGATTACCCGTTATGTCTGAAAAACTAGGATGATAGTTCGGGTGCGGATTACTGCTGGTATTTATATGCTCATTCAGTCTGTCATTGAATGTTGTACTGTCTAACTTACTGCTATTCAGTGAATTTAATATCCCGTATATCCTTTCTATTTCTTGGATATGCTTCCCGAATGCGTCCCGGGTTGTGTCTCCTCCAGCTCTGAATGCTACGGGATACTGAACACTCCACGGCGTATTATTTGCCATCTTTACACCTCCACTACTTCTAGCCCCATCGTTGATATTGCACAGCCGCCACCATACATATGCACTTCTGGCGTTATCTGCCAGTCCCTTACCATGCACCTGCGCCTTGCCGTCAATACGCCACCTTCAGGAAACAGCGGGTCATCATCTTCGTAGGCTATATCCGTATCATTCGGCGGGTCATATATTCGGTCTATCGTTCCTCCATAACTGAACGGCATCTTGAACTTCCCTAGCCATAATTCAGCCTTGCACTCTGGCATCAGTTCGAATGACGCAAACGCTCCCTTCACTAACGTCTGCTTATTGTGGATTATTGTCCCTAGCCTCATTACTGCCTCTATCGTCTCGTATCCAGTATCCTTCATGTCGTCCTGCGTGTAGCCGTCTATCACTTCATACAAATCTCGCCCTATGAACACGTAAAGACGGTCATCTACTCCCACTGCATGGGTTATCTTCGCGGGAAACTTAAACTTCGTCCATATCCCCCGCGCATAGTCCAATACCCAGATTTGCTCTTCGTCTTTTGACGGCAGCACCCATAACTGCTGCTTCACTGACACGTCCCATAGTTCGGCTGTTCCATCTATCTGCGGCGTTAAGGCGTTCGATACCTGACGGTCTGGCCATGACGTTTTTACCTCTCCATACGCTGTTACGTTCGACAATGACGATAGCCCTGACAGCGTTACGTAGAATACATCATTCGCCACTGCCTTTATGCTTCGCGGGCTGTATGTCCCTGTGTTATGCGCTGCCTCCAATACCTGAAGGTCAGAACTGAAATCTCCTGTCAGCCTCCAGATTGTTCCTTTGTCGGGTTCGCGTGTCGGCGATTTGAATATGATTAAGTCTTTTGACAGCGGAATTACTGCGTCTATGTTCATTCCATCCTTGTAACCGATGTCTACATATTGCCCTGTACTAATATCATTATCATCTGTATTCCAACTCTCGCAGTCTCCTACCCATGAAAAACTTATTGTGTCTGTCCCGTTCAGCACTCCTACTCGGCCATTACGCACAAACACTTGACGGCATTCTTCAGGTGAACTATCTATCGTCGTCAGTTCGGGTATTCCTTTATCACTGAACTTCTGCAATTTCCCGCCGGACGCTATCAGCCAGCAGTCATTGTCTTCCGCATCTACCCATGACGCTATTGATATATCTCCGTCTCCCGTCAGCTCTCCGCTCACCGTCAGTATGTTATTCCACAGAAAGTAATACAGCCGTCTTGTTCCCTTCACTCGTGCTAAGAAACCTTTGCGCCCTCTTACTGGCACTACAAAGTCGATTTCTTCTTCAAATCTTCCTGACCACACTAGACCGCCTCTTACCTTCATTGCTCCCGTCAATGGCGAAAATTCTACGTTGATTGCTTCTTTCAGCTCGTTCTTCGGCAAACTTTCTGACGGCACGGACAGGTTCAGCCCTCCGTCAAATGATGAATAGAATATTGTCTGCGCGTTACTATGCTTGCTGCTCAGCGTTGGCATTCATTGCTCCTCCATATCCCAATAACGCCAAATCCTGCGATACGTTGTACTCCTGCTTGTTCAGTACATACACAGCCGCTAGCGATATTATTCCCGTGCACTGGTCGCTGTCATACCCTAATTCGCTGTCCATTCCGCAATTACTCACGTATGGCAGTCTCGCAAAGTACTTCACCGGCATTACTGGGGTCTCGCCGTAATACGTTATCGTCTTTCCCGTTATCGTTACTGGCACTGCTCCGCATATCGCAAGATAGTCTGTAGGCAATAATGCTCCATCACTTACATTCATTGTCTTCAACAGTCGCATATCCTGCTTTATCGCCTGATTTTTCGAGTATTCATCTACTGCTCGGTCAAGATAGCTCAATAGTTCCTGCGTTCCTTCGGGCTGCTCAAGATTGCCGCCATCCGTGAAACCTGTTGCCTGTTCGTCCGATATATAACGCCTCAGCATTGCTATCATCTGGTTGGGGGTCATATTCTCCCTCCTAATACCTGCACCGGCCCGACATCCGTAAAGTGTGATACCTCTCGTGCCGCTAACACCTGCAAGCACTGCGTTACTATCTGTTCTGCAGTCTCAAGATTATTGCCGAATATCGCTAGACTTATCCTCTCCAAGTACGGCGACATTGACTGCGGCGCGTCTACTTCATCTGTCAGGCTCGTTACTCTCTTCGGTATGTAATAGTATTCTAGGCTGTACGCACCCTCAGGCGCATAAAGGGTATCTCCGATTATTCGGTACGTCCCTTCGGCTGTTGCTGCTCCGCTCGTTGGGATTGCCGCTAGTCCGTCACCCATTCCTAACTGATGGATACGCACAAAGTCCTTCGGTAGGGCTGCTGTTCCGTTCTCCCCTACCGCTAAGATTTTCTTCTTCAGTACTGCTTGAACGTAACTTTCGCTTAATCGCCCGTAAAGTAAATTCACCGCCTGATTTATGCTCTCTATCAGCTCATAGTCCGAATACTTCAATCCCTGCATATCCCTAAGCGCGTATCTTAATGACCTCACTAACTGCACTACAGGTATCACTTTACACACCTCCTGAACTGCTACGCCAATATGGAAATCTTTGCAGCAGCCGTTTCAATGCTGCTTTGTCGTTGTTACGGCTGAAGCTCATGTAATCTATATCGTACATTGCCTCTAACATTGCTGCCTCCTCTATCGGAATACGCGCTATTTCACGTCCCACTAAATGACCGTTGTCGTACAGAAATCCTTTCCCTTCTTGGACTTTCTGCCAGTTCTCCCGCTCTACATCATCACTGTTGATATAGTTCGTTAGTTGGAGGCTGTCTCCGTCTTCTGACAGCTCTTGTTGCTCTATCATGCTGCCGTCGTCGGCACTACTCCGTCAAGGTCTTCTATCTTGAAGTGTGCTTTTTCCGCTCTCATCTCAATAGAGGAGTCTGACAATATCCGCCAAACTCCTCTATTTATATCCCGCTGCGTTCTTGGTTAATACTTCTATATCACTGCAATGATATTGATACTTCCCTCACCGCATTTATCAGGTCGTCTATCTTGCTGCGGATTAACATAAAACGTTCCGCCGTCATCTTCTCGCTGAAAACGTAGCTATACGTGAAACTTACTTCCGTTGTCGCTATGTTCCCGCTCATCGTCAGCGGGGCGGGGTGCTTCTCCTCTGTCCCTCCTGCCAGAAGTGGAAGACTATAACTTCCTGTTCGCTTTATGCTGGGCAATACCTCGTCCGTTACCCACACACGAAAATTTACTGCTTCTGGCTTTTCACTGCGAAGAATCATTGCATATAAACCGCTTTCATTCGCAAAAAGCATATGCCGTTTCACTCCGCTCTTTCCCTTCGTGCTACTCAAAACAGCACGTACCTCCTCCCTGCGCAGATACCTTCTTGCATCACGACTCGCCCTCTTCAAGCCAAGTATCTCTCCTACATCATTAACACAAAACCACGCCTGACCATCAAGCTCTACATCTCTTACATTCTGACCGTCAAACTTAAAGACCTGCAAAACGCCATCCATAATTTGCCCTCCGTTTTTGAATTTGCAAAAGACAATCCAACACGATATAATATATTTATACGATATAATATATTCGTTACGGTTTGTTGTTTTGTTTTTTACATATAATATGATAACAGATAGGGGGGCTTCTTAGCAAGAGGCTCTTTTTCTTGTCCATTAATGCCTGTGCATTAATGCTCCTGACTGCTGTCTGCCCGATAGAAATTCTCCATACTACTGCGTCAAAGCTCTCTGCATCGCTCCCCAGTTGTTGCCTCGTCCTGCGTCCACTGCTCCCTGCAATGCCGCGTTCACCTGCTGGGCTGTTAATCCTTCTGCCTTCATTCTCGCGTCAAACCAGCGGTTGAAGTCTGCATAGTCCGAACGTCTCACTAAATCCGCATTGAACCTCTGCAAGTCCTGATATTCTTTCGACACCCTCGCGTATTCCTGCTGCGCTGCGTAATCCCTCTGCGATAATTCATTCATCGCCATCTGTAACGCTGCTCTATGTTCTGGCTCGTAGTCGTCAAAATCGTCAGGGTCTTCTAGCCCAAGTTTCTCTATTGCTATTTTCTGTGCTGCGTCCGC
>CALGGR010000067.1 GCA_937915755.1 uncultured Fretibacterium sp.
CTCGGCTTGTCGACATCCAGCTTCCTGGCAACAGCCACATAGTAACCCATCAGCTTCAGCGGAATAACGCTCAAGCTAGCCGCAAAATGTCCGTCAGTCTCAGGAACATGGAACACGAAATCCGCCTCACCCTTCAGTGCCTCACAGCCTCTCATCGACACAATGAAAATAAAGACTCCCCTGCTCTTTGCCTCAAGCATGTTGCTCGCAGTCTTAGTGTGCAGCGGCGTTTAATCAAAGTCTCCGTCATAGTCGGCTTCATAATCCTCAGTTATGGCCTCTGCAGTCCCATCATCTTCCCTGTAATCGACCGCTCTTCCTGCTTTAACGTTTGCGATTCTCTCTATGAAATCCGGCGTTACGGGCTGACGGAACTTCATGGCCTCTCCAGTTACAGGGTGTGTAAATTCCAGCTTCCATGAATGAAGGTACACCCGCCCCAGTCCCTCATCGTTAGCGCCGTAAGTCTTATCCCCCACAAGAGGACAGCCCAATGCCGACATGTGTACGCGGATCTGATGCGTCCTTCCCGTGAAAAGCTCACACCGGGCAAGCGATATATCGTTCATGCTCCATAGAACCTTGTAGCCCGTCAAAGATGGCTTCCCGCCCTCAATGATTATCATGTGGAGGCGGTTATTGGGATCCCGGTCAATAGGCCCTGAGAGTATTCCCTCCTTCTTCTCAGGAACTCCGTGTACAAGAGCGATGTAGTGTTTCTTAACCGTCCTGGCCTTGAACATTGCTTGAAGTTCGAGCGTAACCTTCTGGGTTCTTGCGACGACCATCAATCCCGAAGTACCGCCGTCGAGCCTGTGAACGATTCCCGGACGTAACCAGTTCGGAAGCTCCCTCATTTCTGGGTAACGATAGACTAGACCATTAACGAGGGTATTGCGCCAGCTTCCAGGAGCAGGATGAACGACCAGACCTGCGGGCTTGTTGATGACAAACATGTACTCGTCCTCGTAGACTATCTCGAAGTCAACAGGGTCAGCCTTGAGGTATGTGAGGTTGAGGGATTCTTGAATTTCGGCGGTGAATGTCTGCCCGGCTGAAACTTTCTTTGACGGCTTGAGGTTATGACGGACACCCTCACACTTTACGTTCCCGGACTTAACGAGCTTCTGAACGCATGTCCGCGTCTGTTCAAGCTGCTCCGACAAAAACGTGTCAAGCCTGTCATAATCATGTTCAGCAGTAATCTCAACTATCAACGCCTCAGCCCCCTCAATGCCTCGTCGAAATACGAACGCCTTAGGATGAATTTGTCGATGTCATTCTTCAGCGCAATCACTGAGGCCCTGTGGCATATAATCGAAATATCACCGCCCGAAAATCCCTCAGTCATGGCCGAAAGTTCGCCAACATCAACGTCATCGGCGAGGGGCTTTTTCCGAAGGAGTATCCCGAAGATTTCACGGCGCGTGTCAATATCAGGCAATGGAAGCTCCAGCTTTAGGTCGAATATTCCCGATGACAATAGCGACTGGTCAACGAGGTCAATCCTGTTCGTTGCCGCAAGAACCGTAACGCCGTTAAGCTCCTCAATGCCGCGCATCTCCGCGAGGAATTGTGATGTCAATCTTGATTCTGTTGACGCGAACGCTGAACCTGTGCCCATTCTTTCGGGGAATAGTGCCTCTATCTCATCGAAGTATATAATTGATGGTGCAGCCTGCTTTGCAACTCGGAAAATGTCTTTGAGCGCACGTTCAGATTCACCGAGGTAGCGGGATAATACGTTTGCTGACTGAACACTGATGAAGTTCACGCCGCTTTCGTGAGCCAATGCTTTTGCGAGGAGAGTCTTTCCCGTTCCTGATTTACCGTACAACAATATTCCCCGTGTCGGCTGAATGTCGTAACGCTCATAAATCTCAGAGTGCTTCAACGGCCATGTAACCGCCTGAATAAGCTCGTCCTTAATGTCGCGCAATCCTCCAATGTCATCCCACGTAACGTCAGGAATCTCGACGAATACCTCACGGGTTGCTGATGGTTCAGTCTCAAGCAAAGCATTCATGAAGTGCCTCATTCCAACCTCAAGGCGCGCAATTCTCTCATAGGGTATCTCTTGAGTGTTGAAGTCAACATACGGTAGAATGTCCCTTACGCAGGACATGGCCGCTTCCTTAGCGAGGGCTTCAAGGTCAGCACCGACAAAGCCATGTGAAAGGTCAGCGATTCTCTTCAGGTCAACGTCATCATCGAGAGGCATTCCGCGAGTATGAATCTTTAGAATTTCGAGCCTCCCATTTCTGTCAGGAGTTGGAATTGATATCTCACGGTCGAATCTTCCGGGCCTCCTGAGTGCTGGGTCAAGTGAGTTCGGAATGTTAGTTGCGCCGATTACGATTAACTGACCACGGGATTTAAGGCCGTCCATTAGAGCGAGAAGCTGTGCAACTACGCGGCGTTCAACCTGCTTTTCACCGCCCATGTCCTCACGCTTCGGTGCAATGGCGTCAATCTCATCAATGAAAATTATCGAAGGTGCCCTGTCCTGAGCTTCCTCGAAGATTTTGCGGAGCCTTTCCTCACTTTCGCCGTAGAATTTCCCGATTATCTCCGGGCCTGAAATGTGAGTGAACCAAGCATCTGTTTCGTTTGCGACTGCACGGGCGATTACGGTCTTTCCAGTTCCGGGAGGGCCATAAAGTAACACGCCTCTTGGTGGTTGAATGCCCAGCCTCTCAAAAATCTGCGGGAATCTCAACGGAAGCTCTATCATCTCCCTGACCTTGCGAATTTGGCTGCTTAATCCGCCGATGTCCTCATACGTTACCTTGTGAGTGTGCTTGACTTCGAGCGGTTTTAGAATGTTGAGGTATGTTGACTTGTTGAGGATCACGATACCTTCCGGGGTTGTGGCTGTAACCTGAAAGTCGCAGACCCGCGTTCCGAAAAGTGTTACTCTTACCCTGTCGCCAGAGTTTACGGACTGGCCTTCTAGCATTGAGAGTATATAGTTGCTGTCATTCTCGCGAGGAGAGAGCTTAACGTCTCCCAAAGGCTGAAGTGTTGCGCTTCCCGCGAAATGGTGAGTGATTTCGGTCTCAAGGGTGATGTTCTCATCGAGAGAAGTCCCTGAGTTCTCGCGAATCAATCCGTCAATCTGGATAATTCCGCGCCCAGTCTCACGGTCTCCTGAACGGATTCGTGCTGGTGTGGTCTTTCGGCCTGTGAGTGAGACTAAATCGCCGTCTTTGAGATTCATTTCGGCCATGTCATCTGGGTGAATGCGTGCGAGACCTTTCATTGCGTCCCCTGAATATGCTTCGCTGACTTTGTATACTTTCTGCATTACGGGTTATCCCTTCAATGTGTTGCGTGTTATAATTGAGAGCGTCCGGGGAAGCTACGGACATTGTAACGGTCATCAGCTGAAGAGGCACCCTCAACCGATGAAGAAGTTACGCGGATAGTCAAGAGCGCATTAGTCTTTTATCGAGCGGATTAACTCCGCGATTGCCCTGATGAAGTCTGCGGCGTATTTGACGATTAACGCAACAGCTCTCAGGATTTCAGCGAGGTCTTTCACGACTCTCACCCCATTTCATGCGGGGGAAGATTCTTTCAGCGACAACCCCCCGCAATGATTGCCGGGGGCTTCCCTACTTCGTGAGATACAGTATCACGAACTTAGAGCTATTCTATCACAGGCATAATACCCTGCCCCAGCAACACACTTTTCCGCCTCATCGTCAGCATATATCACCCTAAGATTTTCAGCAGGGTACGGCCTCCGTGTACGCGCTATAATTTCACTGTGAAGGGCATCACGCGGAAACCCCTTCATGTTCGGGACACCTCCGCCTATAATCACGCAGTCAGGGTCAAGTATGTTCACCTCAGACGCAACGCATTCGGCCATGTTCGCAAGAAATCCCGCGATCAGTTCATCGCCCTCGTGCTCCGTGAAAGTCTCAGCTATATCCGTCTTTGGCCACACTTCCCTCTGAAGTCGCGCAAGATATTTCCCGCCTGCAACAGTCTCAATGCAACCCGTGAGTCCGCAGCCGCATACTTCATGGCAGCCGTGAACGGGAATATGTCCAAGCTCGCCTGCCGTACCATTTCTTCCCGTCAATGGAACACCATCAATCATTATCGCGTTTCCGATACCTGTACCGAAATATATCCCGCAGATTACCCCATTGGTAGGGATTCCGTACTTCCTCATGTCGTAATAAAGCGCGAAGGTTACATCTCGTTCCGCGAAGACAGGAACGCCAAGCCGCGATGATAAGTATTCGGTTACAGGAAGATTCTCCATGCTCCTGAGATTGGGGGCTTGAAGTATCCTCGTGCGTTCACGGTTGAGTGTCGCAGGAAAGCCGATCGCAACTGCGTCATATTTACGGTCTCCTGCGTATGATGTTATGTAGCTCGCAATATCATTCAGCGCATCATCGGACTTCAGGATTGATCTCACCGGAAGCTTGCGGAAATCCGAAACGTTCCCCGCGCCGTCAGTGAAGCCAATCCTAAAGTTAGTCCCGCCTATGTCAATGCCTATTATCCTGTTCATCGCCCGGAAAAATTATTCCTGCCTCGATTCTTGCCGTCTCAATAACTGAGATGTTAGCAAGAACTTTGTCGAGAAGTTTTCGTGAGGCCTCGTGATCGTCAGAAAGCATAATCCTTGCAATCTCCTCAACCTCGTAGTGCCACCTGTCATTCACTGGCTGAAGGTTGAACGTTTCATCTGAAGTTTTTGTTACGACTCTCACGCTCTTTAGGCCGTTGGACTCGTCAACATGAATAAATCCCTTCTCGCCCTCGATTGTGAAGTGATTGATGCCCCACGTGTCTTTTGCTCCGGCGTTTGTTGAAACGAAGCCCTCATATTTCATCACGAATACCCCTGATGTGTCAGCAAGTCCGGGATAAATGTTCGGGTAATATTTCGCGCTCTCAGGCCGTCCGAAAAGCGCGGTGTTAAGGAGGACGTTGTAGAAGTTTATGTCCATGAGGCAGCCGCCAGCAAATTCAGGATTGAAGATGTTGGGACGTTCCCCTCTCAAAACTGCATCATAACGGCTTGAATACTGGCTGTAGTTCGACATTACCAGCCTCACTCTCCCGATGAGCCCCAGTTTCTCCCGCAATAATTTGAAGTTAGGGAGGAACATCGTCGGAGCAGCCTCAAAGAGAAACAGCCCCTTGCTCCTCGCAATGTCCCTAAGTTCCTCAGCGTGTACACTGCGGGTTACCATAGGCTTCTCGCAGATTACGTTCTTCCCGGCCATGAGTGCGAGTTTTGCCTGCTCATAGTGAAGAAGGTTCGGCGTCGCAATATATATCGTGTTCACACGCTCATCACTCAGCATCGCGTTAATGTCCGTGTAAATCTTCTTTGCCCCGTAAGTTTCCGCGAGAGATTTTGCTTTTCCCTCTGTGCGCGAATAAACAGCCTCAAGCGAAATCCCCTCAGCATTCCTCACGTTGTCCAAGACTGAATGAACTATCACTCCTGAGCCTATAGTTCCGAGCCTCACTTCTTCCATGACTTCGCAACCTCCGTAGCCTCTTCGAGAATCTCAAGAACCTTCACGACTTCCTCGTCTTTAACGCATTTTTGCCCGCCGTTCTCGATTGCGTCAATGAGGCTGTCATATATACGCTCGTAATGCGCGCAGCCTACCGGGACTTTCTCCGTTACCTTTTCGCCGTCGGCCATGTATACGAGAGTTCCCCATCGTTCTTCGGGGGCAGGTGATGTATTGATGACGTGGCGGCCGATTACTTTCTTCTTCCCTGAGTTGTGGATTACCGGCGGAAGTGTGAAGCTGCCGTTTGTTCCGTGAAGCGTGAAGCGAGGATAGTCGATTAACACGCACATTGATGTGTTCACTGAGGCTTTGGCGTTACCGTAGAATAGCTCTATGTCGTAGTAGTCATCTCCGATGCTTGGGTGATGAATGCTCCTTACGTCATATCGAACCTTGTCCGGCATTCCGAGAAGGCTTATTATCTGGTCGGTCGTGTGGACTCCGAGATTGTAGAGCGTCCCCAGATGGTCATACCAGCCGTTAGTCTTGAAGTAATCGTAATGACTCTCAAGTCTCACAAGCTGCCCAATTTTCCCGGAGGCCAAAACTTCCTTCAATGCGAGAAAATCTGCGTCAAACCTTCTGTTCTGGTTCGGCATACAGATTAGGCCCTTGCTCTTTGCTAGGTCAAAAACTTCCCGAGCCTCCTTTGCTGTCGGTGCAAAAGGCTTCTCGATTAGGGCATTCTTTCCAGCGTTGAGTATCTGCTTTGCGTATGGAACATGGAACTTGTCCGGCGCACTCACCACAACGAGGTTGACTTCAGGATCATCAAGTACCGTGTTGAAATCCGTCGTGAACGTTATCTCAGGGTAGAAAGGCTCGTATTCCGCGAACTGTGGAATATCCTCCTCGCGCCTGAAGATATATTTTGCGCGGACGTCCTCCCTTTTCTCAATGTAGGGTATGTGATACTCCCTCACGCTTACTCCGAAGCCTACATATGCAACCGTCAACATAGTTATTCCTCCCCAAACTTTTCCCGAACTTGTGCTAGTGTTGGCATCGAGGGCTGCGCGCCAATTCCGCAGACAGTTACGGCACTGCACTTTGTCGCAAACTTTGCCGCCGCAAAAATATCCATTCCCTCAGTGAGAGCATACGAAAGCCCGCCAATGTACGAATCTCCCGCGCCTGTGGTCTCGATTGCGTCAACCTTGTACGGCTTCACAGTCTCACTCTTTCCACCCGAACATATCACCGAGCCTTGACCGCCCATAGTGATGACCCAAGTGTTCCCCATTTCGCCCGAAACCTTCAGCCCCTCACGAACAGCGTCATCAACCGTTGCTATTTTCATTCCGAGATATTCCGATGCTTCAACCTCATTAACGATCACGACATCGGAAATGCCGAGAATGTCTCTGTATTCGGGGATTGCTGGTGCGGCATTGTAGAGTATCTTGAGGCCATGAGACTTTGCTTTTCTTGCTGACAGAAGATTTATATCGTGTGGGATTTCGTTCTGAAGGATCAGTATTTTCGACTGACGGAAAACCTCATCTGCTGCCTCGACATCTTCCGCTGTGATGTCATAATTCGCGCCCCGGTTTATAGTTGCGAAGACTCTTCCGTCCTCCAATGCGTGAACGCACCCCATTCCCGTTGGCTGCCCTGAACGCTTCACGTGTGAGACATCGAGGCCGTACTTCTTCGCCTCCTCAAGAAGAAACGTCCCCATGTTGTCATTCCCGACCGCTCCAGCCATGAAGGTCTTAACGCCCAGCTTTGCCGCCTGGACAGCCTGATTCGCGCCCTTTCCTCCCGCTGAGGATGCAGCACTTTCCGCTGTCATCGTCTCGCCCTCATGAGGCATTCTCTTTACCTTGAGGATTACGTCATAATTCATGCTTCCTGTTACAACTATCATTCTTAAGCCTCCCATAAAAAACGCACCAGCCGTGAATCAGCCAGTGCGCGGAAATTCTCACCTGATTACTTCGCGGCTCTTCTTCTTGCGAGGAAGTTTGCGATGTCCTGCTGAATGAACTCGAAGTATGACGCTACGATGATGATGATACCTGTAACGACATACTGCCAGAACGAGTCAACGTTAATGACGACCATTCCGACACGGAGAACCGCAAGCATCAATGCTCCCACGAAGGTCCCGAAAGCAGTCCCGCGTCCTCCTGCCATTCTCGTGCCTCCGATCGCGGCGGCGGCTATTGCGTTGGTCTCATATCCGAGTCCTGCTGTCGACTCCGCTGAACCAAGACTCGCAAGCATAATCAATCCTGCGGCGGCAGAGCACATTCCGCAGACTATGTACGCAACATACTTCACCTTCACGACGTTAACGCCCGAAAGTTTTGCGGCTTCCTCGTTGTCTCCCACAGCGTAAAGGTAATCGCCCGTCCTCGTCCTCGAAAGCATGATGTGAATGATAATGAAGATTATTATCATGACGAGGATATACCAGCGTACATTGCCGAACATTCTTCCGTTGAAGATGTTTCGGTAGACCGACGGAACCCCCGTAACAGGCATTCCCCCCGTTATGACGTAAGCGATGCCACGATAGAGCGACATAGTACCCAAAGTTGCGATGAACGGCTGAAGTTTAAGGCCGGTAACGAGGAATCCGTTGAACGCCCCAAGAACCGCGCCTACCGCAAGCCCCGCGACGATTGCCGCCCATGGGTTGATGCCTTTCACTGCCATTGATGCCGTTACGATACCTGTTATTGCGAACGTGCAGCCTATGGAGAGGTCAATTCCGCCCGTGATTATGGCGAACATTATTCCTGCGGCTAGGACTCCGTTGAGTACCATCTGCTGAAGTATCGTTATGATGTTGCTGACGCGCATGAAGTTCGGGTTCATTATCGTGAAGATTAGACCCATTCCGAATGTAGCAAGCAGGACTACAAGCTCGCGTTTGTACTTGTTCACAAAGTTTTTCACTTTCCGCTTCCCCCTATAGCATAATCGAGCATCTGATCACTCGTACCGTATTCCCCGCGATTAAGAACCGCGTTCACCTTTCCTTCGCCCATGACTACAATCCTGTCGCTGAGACCCATAACTTCAGGAAGCTCTGACGAAATCACGATAATGCTCTTACCGTTCTGAATCATCTCTTCCATGAGGCGGTAAATTTCGGCCTTTGCGCCAACGTCAACGCCCTTCGTAGGCTCATCGAATATTATTATGTCAACCTTCGTACTCATCCAGCGTGCAAGAATTACTTTCTGCTGATTTCCGCCCGACATGTTGAGAGTGAGATAATCGGGCTTCGGCGGGTGAATATCAAGCTCATGGAAAAAGTGTTCAGCATTCTTGAGCTTCTTGCCATCATCGAGAAGTCCGAAAAGTCCGGCGTAATCCTCAAGGCTCGAAATTGAGATATTCTGCGTGTTCGTCGAAAGTTTCATGAAGCCCTGAGTCTTTCTGTCCTCTGGAATGAGTCCTATTCCTGCCCTGAGTGCCTTTGATGTGTTCCATGAGCCTGTGGGAATACGCTTGCCCTTCATGTAGACCTTTCCGCCTGTAATCATGTCAGCCCCGAAAATTGCCCGCATAGTCTCAGTTCGTCCCGCGCCTACAAGCCCGAAGAACCCAAGAATTTCACCCTTGTGGAGTTCAAACGATACATCTTTGAATCCTGTCGGCCCTGTGAGATTCTCAGCCTTCAGAACGACTTCATCTGTTGACATGCAGGGAACATTTCTTGATGCTACAGCACTCACCGCACGGCCAACCATCGCGTGAATAAGCTCGTCCCTAGTTGTCTTTGCTACCTCAAGGGTAGTGATATATTCACCGTCCCTCATTATTACAGCCTTGTCGCAAATTCTGAATATCTCCTCAAGCCTATGCGAGACGTAAAGAATCGTAACACCCTGTGTTTTGAGCTGCTTGATTACGTCAAAGAGTGCTTCTGTCTCACGTATTGATAGGGACGCTGTAGGCTCGTCGAGAGATATTATGTTTGACTTGTGATATAACGCCCTCGCAATCGCCATCATCTGCATCTGCCCTGACGTTAATTTGTCCGCAAGCTCCTCGCTCCTGAAGTTGCAGTGAAGCTCCGTGAGTATTGCGTTGACGTCATTGTGCATTTTCGCGTAATCAATGAAAAATCCCTTTGTCGGTTCATGGCCGAGAGTAACATTCTGCCCGACCGTCAAATCACGGACAATCAATGTCTCCTGGTGAACCTTCGAGATTTTCCCCTCAACTATTGCTTCGTTGGGATTCCTGAACTGCACCTTCTTCCCGTGAAGCAGTACGTCGCCCTCATATTCCGGGTACACTCCGTGAAGTATGTTGAGGATTGTGGACTTTCCCGCGCCGTTTTCGCCGAGAAGCGCGGTTACTTCCCCTTCCTCAACGCTGAATGATATATCCTTCAGGACATGCGCACCCGGAAAATGCTTGTTTATCTTCACAAATTCTACTGCTTTAGACATTTCCAGCTTCTTACCCCCTTATTCCCGCAAAATAAAACGGGATGCGCTTTCACACCCCGTTTTCCGTCATTGCTATTTCGTGTAGACCGTATCGACCCAGTTGATGATCTTCGCGGCCGGTTCGTTGACGTTTTCCTTGTCGATCAACGCCTGCGGTGTCGCCACAACGTGAGGAACTGCCTGACCCGCAAGAACCCTCAGCGTGCATTCGACAGCGACCTGCGACATGTAGTACGGGAACGAGTCAACCGTAGCGTCGAGTTTGCCCTCGCGGATTGACGTGTAAGCCTCGCCGATTCCGTCAACACCGACAACCAGAATGTCAGCGTCAACCTCGTCAACAGCCTCGACAACTCCCAGTGCCATATCGTCGTTGTTGCAGAAGATAGCCTTCATGTCGGGATAACGCATTATCCATGTTGAGGCAAGCTCCTTCGCCCTCTGCCTGTCCCAGTCTGCATTCTGCTTGGCCACGATTTCAAGCCCTGACTTGTGGTCTCGAATCCAGTCCTCGAAGCCCTGAGTCCTTTCACGTGCCGCAAAAGCCTTAGCCATTCCGATTACGATTCCGACTTGACCCTTGTCGCCGAGCTTCTTTGAAATCCACTCCGCCGCAAGCTGACCGTTCATGTAAGCGTTGGGGCCAACGTAGTAATCGCAGTTGGCGATGAGACCGTCATTGACGTTTACGACCGGAATCTTCTCAGTCTTCGCGTTGTCGACAGCCGCCGCGAGGTTCGAGTCTGAGATTGGGCTTGCCATTACAGCCTTGACACCCTGATTGACTGCGTTGTCCATCATTGTCTGCTGACCGATTTCGTCGCCCTCGTCGGTTGTTGCGTCAACACGGATATTAACGCCCGAATTTTTCGCCGCAAGCTCGTAACCTTCTTTGAGGCTTCTCCAGAACTCATTGGAGATTGACTTCATGATTGCCGAGAGATCATGTACGTCCTTCACGGGAACTTCTGCTCCAAGTTCGGCCCTGACCTGCTCAATCGTCTTTGCGCTTGGGTCTGAATCGGGGTTGAACTCGTCCGCGAACGCTGCGAAAGCAAGTGCGAATACTGCAAGCACCGCAAGGATTAACGCTGTTGTACTTCTTTTCATTGTGGTGATTCCTCCTGTTGAAATTTATACTTCTACTTGAGCGTGTCAAGCATAAGTCCTAACACTTACAGCCCATATTGTTCCCTGTACTTTTCAGGGCCGGCCATGTACTCCTTGTACTTCTTTCGCAGACAGTTCCCACAAGGACGATACCCGGCGGCTAATGCGGTCTTCTCGTCAGCAAAGAACACACGATGACGTTCATAGCTTCCCGGAAAACGTTTTATTGCTGATAACGCCGAAGGACAATCGAGCCTGCCGTATATCTTCAGCTTTCTGTTACCGCCATATTGGCCGGGGGTTTCTGACTCGTAGGTCTGACCGTCTGCACCAAGCAATCTGTATTTCTTCACTTGAGCATGTCGAGCATAAGCCCGCTTACCTTTACGCCGTCTTTTGCGCGTATTACTTCCGCGATTCTGTCCATTCCGAGACGGTCTATAACGCCGTTGATTTTCTCGAAAGCGTCAATATTTGCCTGCGTCTCCTGGAACGGGTCTTCACGAATAGGGAATGTGTCGAAGAATACGACTCCATGATAGTCATATAGCCTGAGATAGTATATGAACTCGAGCGCGAGTATTGGGTTGACTGAGCCGAATATCATTCCCGAATCCTGCCAGCCGTAACCGTCGTTCATGTGGAGGCCGAAGAGTCGTCCCTTCTCAGCAGCAAGAGCAATCCCGAACGATGGGTTGTCGTGCTTCATTAGCATGTGGCAGAAGTCGAGGGTACATCCGACGTTCTTCCTTCCGATTTCCTCAAGGAGGTACATCGTCATACCAGTGCTGTCTATCATGGCAAAGTTACGTTCCTCGTATGGCTTGTACTCGATTGAAATCTTTATCTCTTTCCCGCCCGTTGAAGCGTAGTCAGCAACTTCCCTAACTCCGTCGACAATCTGATGCCAGCCCCTCGCGTAATCCATCTGCAAAGGGTAATCGAAACCGTCATTTTCGAGCCACAAAGTTACGACAGAACCGTCAAGTTTTCGGCAAACGTCAACAGCTTCACGGCACATTGCTATGACCTTTTCGCGTGTCTTTGGATTCTCATTGGTGAAGTCGCCGGGCTTGAAGTCAGAACCTCTCCAGCGGACAGCGAGACCGTTTACGCCGAGATGCTTCTTCCGGCGGATTATCTCGTCAATGTCGTAGCCTGTGAAATGTTCGGGGTAATTGAACTCAAGATGTGTGATGCCCTTCATCTTCGTGTAGCTGTCAATAGCGTCATAGACTGTGGCGTTCTTGAACACAAACGAATTGAACCGCCCTGCATACTTGAATGGCATATCGTACTATAACCTTCTTTCGCTCTTATAAATTATGTTACCTTTGGAACTTTTTGAATATTAAATAATGACGGAATTTTTGGAAAGCGTATTTTTACGTGAAAAAAGTTTACCCTCCTGTCATTCAACAGAGAGGGCATAGATTGCTAGTTGTTCTTGATAATGTTCATAACTACTTCGCGTAGTTCGTCGTCATCGAGGGCAAGCTGAATATTCGCACTCAACCAGCCCTTTTGTGTTCCGCAGTCAAACCTTCGGCCATGATAAACGACTCCCCAAACAGGCTCGGTCTTCGCAAGTTCACGTATAGCGTCCGTGAGCTGAATCTCTCCTCCTGCTCCCGCCTGCTGTGTGTGAAGGAACGTGAAAATTTCCGGCGAAAGTACATACCTTCCCATTATCGCGTAACGTGAAGGAGCGTCCGAAAGTCTAGGCTTCTCGACCATGTCATTGACCCTGAATATTCCCGGTTCAAATTCCTCGCCCGCAACAATCCCGTAACGTGATACGTCCTTGTCCTCTACATGCTCAAGCGCGACAACGCTTCCTCCAAGACGTTCATGGACTTTCACGAGCTGGGACAATACAGGCTCTTCACCAACGAACACATCATCAGGAAGTATGACCCCGAAGTACTCATCCTTGCAGACTGGCTCTCCGCATAATACAGCATGGCCTAATCCTAATGGCTCACGCTGACGGATGTACATTATTTCAGCCATCTCGGAGATACGTATCATCTTGTAGTAAAGTTCGAGTTTTCCGCGACGCTTCAAGATGTCCTCAAGCTCGAATGAACGGTCAAAGTAATTCTCTATTGATCGCTTAGTCCGTCCCGTTATCATCACAATGTCATCGCAGCCTGACGCTAAAGCCTCCTCAACGCCGTATGAGATTATGGGGCGGTTGACGAGAGGGAGCATTTCCTTCGCGATTTCCTTAGTTACGGGGAGAAAGCGAGTACCCAATCCCGCAACTGGAAACAAACATTTCTTCACGGTCATACCAAATCCTCCTCAGCAAAATTCTTCAAGCCTCGACGATAGTACAGCCGAAAGCTCCTCAACTGTTCCAAGTTCGGGAGCCTCAACAAGAATGCGGAGTAACGGCTCCGTTCCCGATGTCCGTATGAATATCCTTCCGTTCGACACTCTCTCTTGATACTCGGCGACTATCACGTTTATCGCGGTCATGTCAACCGTCTCACGCGGCCTCTTTAATGTTAGGTTCGTCAGCCTCTGAGGGTAACGCCCGAATCTGTCAACAAGCGTCGAAATGTCCTCGCCCAAATCGTGAATAGCATTCAAGAACAGCATTGCCGTGCATAGCCCGTCGCCTGTTGATGTGTACTTACTTGCAATGATGTGTCCTGACTGTTCACCGCCAAGACCAGCACCCGACTCCCTCATCGTTTCGAGAACATAGCGGTCGCCTACGGGACAGCGGAGAGTCTTTATTCCCTCGTTCGCAAGGTGAGCCTCAAGTGCCATGTTGCTCATAACTGTAACAACAACCTTGTCATTCCCCGAACGTTTCAGCCACCGTCCAAGTACCCACAGGATAATATCGCCGTCAATGTTCCGACCTTTGCCGTCAGAAATCAATACCCTGTCAGCGTCGCCGTCAAACGCAAATCCCATCGCAAGCCCGTTAGATTTCACGTACTCTGTAAGGTTAGCCATGTGCATAACTCCGCAATCACGGTTAATATTGAGACCGTCATATTCGCGCGAGATTATGGGGGTATTGAGGCGGGAAAATCTTGTTGCTTCAACGAGGACAGGTACGCTCTTTGCCGATGCACCGTTAGCACAGTCAAAAGCTATTCCGTCGATCGCTGCGTCTGGATTGAGAAGCGAGGCTATGTGCCGTGCATAGTCCTCCACAAGTTCGGGAGCGTCATGTATCCTTCCGATGTTGGGAGTATTACTTCGTTCGTCCCGTGAAAGTATCGCCTCAATCGCAAGTTCCTCATTGTCCGAGAGCTTGCAGCCGTCAGAACCGAGAAACTTTATCCCGTTGTACTCGGCTGGATTGTGGGACGCGCTTATCACAGCCCCTCCGTCAGCACCAAGTGCCTTAACCGCATAGCTGACGCCCGGTGTTGGGATTACTCCTGCGAGGAAAACGTCAGCACCCTCCGAGCTTATCCCCGAATACAGCGCGCCTTCAAGCATTCGACCGCTGAGTCTGGTATCGCTGCCGATTACGATTTTGCGGCCATGATTGAACCTGATGAATGAGCGTCCGAGTTTCAGCGCAAACTCCGGGGTCATGTTGCCGGAATTTGCGAGGTCTCGAACACCGTCTGTTCCGAAAAATTTTCGTTCGTTGCCCAAATTTATGCTTCCCCTTTCATGTTCAACAGTGATGATCTGATGCTCTCTATTTGATCTGCGTTCATACCATGTTCCCGCAGAAGCCTCACCGTGTCTTCCACAGTCTCAATACGGCCTTGTTCCTTGCCCAATACAATGCCTTGTTCCTTGCCCAGTACGATACCCTGGGCTATGCCTTGCTCCTTGCCAAGTACAATGCCCTGCGCTATGCCTTGTTCCCTGACGTCGTAAATCAGGCTGTTCCTTTCCAGCGTATCAAGCACGTAATGCGCCTCCATGCCCAAATATTATTCTCCTTTCATGTTCAACAGTGATGCTTTAATGCTCTCTATTTGATCTGCGTTCATACCATGTTGCAGAAGAAGTCTGATCGTGTCTTCCACAGTCTCAATACGGCCTTGTTCCTTACCCAGTACGATGCCTTGCTCCTTACCTAGTGCCATGCCTTGTTCCTTGCCGAGCACGATGCCCTGTTCCTTGCCGAGTACGATGCCCTGCTCCTTTCCGAGTATGATACCCTGTGCCATGCCTTGCTCCTTGCCAAGTACAATGCCCTGCGCTATGCCTTGTTCTATCCCCTGCGCTATGCCTTGTTCCCTGACGTCATAAATCAGGCTGTTCCTTTCCAGTGAATCAAGCACGTAATTTCTCCTCCATTCCCAATTATGTTTTGCGTACGTTAGCCGGCGTTCAAGCTGTTGTATAAATTCATCATCTGAACTCTTGCCGCCTACAAAGTCAATAAACGCCTTCAGCTTTGACGATACTTCTTTGTCATGTCCCTTTGTGCTGAGAAATATTGTCGATGTTCCGTCTTCAAGCGCGAGTTCCTTAACCTCGCAGCAGAATTTCCTGAACGTATACACATATCTCCTCAGTCCGAACGGGTCAAAATCACAGATGAATATCACATACTTCTGGCATTTCCTCGTAACGCTTGTACTTCTTTCTTTCCCTTGCATCGAGATCCGTTGCCGAATGATATGCCCGTGAACGCTTTGCAAGATACTTCACGTTCGCAATCTGCATCTCAAGTATTATGATCCTTCCCCTGTCATCATGGAGGTAAACATCAAACCTTACCCCGTACGTATCAAGTGTCTCATGCGCACTCTTCTGGCGTTCTTGCAGCGTTATCCGCTCTATGTTAAGTTCCGGCAATATCCTTTTAACAAGCTCAAGGCTCAAATCCAAATCCTGAAATACCTTCCCGAACATAAAGTCATTCGCTATCGTCAGGTTCTCCCACCTCTGTTCAAACGGCAGGCTGAGATTCATTTCGTCAATGTTCACCGCATCACCTCCAAGAAACTCTATTTGGAATATTGTAACTGTTTACAAGGAATTTTTCAGAGCAATTTTTAATCTTGATAAATTTTGTCGGATATGATATTCTTTCCGCCGTCAAATTTAGTCAGAAAGGAGAAATTTTCGTTGAGGCTTTCGACAACAGCACGTTACAGCCTGAGAGCGTTATCCGATTTAAGCTCGTCCCCAAACAATGAGCCTCTATCACTCAGCGGCATAGCATCACGTCAGAACATTCCCGTAACGTATCTTGAGCAGATTTTCGGGAAGCTCCGCCGCGGAGGAATACTTGAGAGCGTCAGGGGCGCACAGGGCGGCTACATGCTTGCGCGTCCGGCAAATGACATCACGATTTCTGAGATACTTCAGGCTTTGGGCGAACCGGTGATTTTCGGGTCATGCCAAACTGAAAAGGGCTGCGAGAACGCCGTAACATGTCCGACATTCAACCTTTGGCGGAAAGTTAAAGGCTCGGTTGACGAGATACTCAGGACGACAACGCTTGAGGATATTGCTGACGAAAAGATTTCACTCCTTGAGACACAGGCACTTGACCCCGAACGTATCGAGGCCAGGCGCAAAGCAGAGGAATCAAAGGGGGAGTAACTATAAATGTTCGTATACATGGATCACACTGCCACAACTCCGACTAGCCCTGAAGTCTTGAAGGCAATGATGCCGTACTTCGGGGAATTTTTCGGGAATCCTTCGAGCGTATACTCGTTCTCGAAGAAAAGCAGAGCAGCAATCGAGAAGGCTCGCACTCAAGTCGCAAACGCCCTTAACGCTGAACCTTCGGAAATATTCTTCACGAGTTCGGGGACTGAGGCTGATAACTGGGCGTTGAAGGGGACGTTGGAGAAGGGCAAAATTTCCGGCAAGAACCACATCATAACGACAGCGATTGAGCATCACGCCATTCTTCACACTTGCGAGTACCTTCACAAAGTCGAGGGTGCTGAGGTAACATACCTTCCTGTTGATGCTGAAGGTCTAGTGAGTGTTGACGATGTTAGGAACGCTATCACCGACAAGACAGCTCTGGTCTCCGTGATGTTTGCGAACAACGAGGTCGGGACGATTGAGCCCGTCGCTGAGATCGGGGCATTATGCAGGGAGAAGAAGATACCTTTCCACACTGATGCGGTTCAGGCTGCGGCACACTTGAAGATTGACGTTAAGGCGATGAACATTGACATGCTCTCAATGTCAGCCCACAAAATGTACGGCCCAAAAGGAGTCGGAGCTTTGTTCCTGAGAAAGGGATTGAGGCCGGAGAACTTCATGCACGGAGGAGCGCAGGAGAAAGGCCGTAGAGCAAGCACAGAGAATATTGCGGGGATAGTAGGTTTCGGCGAGGCTATGGAGATTTTGCAGGGAAGGCTCGCTGATGACTTGGCCGCGAACTCGGCGAGAAGAGACAGGCTAATCGCAGGGATACTTGAGCGAATCCCTCACGCAAAGCTCAACGGCGCAACTGGGTCTAAACGTCTTCCCAATAACATTAACTTCAGCTTCATCGGAGTAGAGGGCGAGACGCTTCTCCTTGACCTTGACGCTAAAGGAATTTCTGCATCGACAGGCAGCGCGTGTTCTTCGGAGAGCCTTGATCCTTCTCACGTATTGCTGGCTCTGGGGCTTAAGCATGAGATGGCTCACGGGTCGTTACGCTTCACGATCGGAAGACTGACGGACGATAAGCAGGTTGATTATGTGCTTGATGTTCTGCCGGAGATTGTCGCGAAGAGAAGGGCAATGTCGCCTTTGTGGGAAGACTACATGAAATCACAGGAGGGAAAATAATCATGGCATTAGATTACAGCCAGAAGGTAATGGATCACTTCATGAATCCGAGAAATGTCGGCGAGATTGAGAATGCTGACGGAGTTGGCGAGGCAGGAAATCCAAAGTGCGGGGACATAATGAAGATATATCTCAAGGTCAACCCTGAGACGAAAGTGATCGACGATGTGAAGTTCAAGACGTTCGGGTGCGCGAGTGCGATCGCGTCATCGAGTATGGCTACGGAACTCATTAAGGGCAAGACGATCGAAGAGGCTTGGGACTTGACGAACAACGCGGTTGCTGAGGCTCTTGACGGTTTGCCGCCGATAAAGATGCACTGTTCAGTCTTAGCTGAAGAGTCTATACATGCCGCCTTGAATGATTACAGGGAGAAGCACGGAATGTCTGTGATACCGATGGAGCGTCACGAAGATTAAGGAAGGAAGTTTGTCCCTCTCCTGAAATTTTGGGGGAGGGAATTTCTTTTATCATAACCCGCAAGAAGACTCCCACATCTTTAGGTTGGAGATGAATTGCGCAAGTTCAGTTAAGTGTGCTATCATTTCTCACGTTGAATAACAAGAATGGCATAAAACAGCATCCCTGACGGGGCTACGCTATGCCTCTCAACCTCTCTTGCATTATATAGCTTCACAGCCCGAAAATCTCAGAGTGAGTTCCAAGCATGTCAAGTATCAGCAAATAATCCCCTTCGTACTTGTACACAAGAATAAGGTCAGGCCGGATATGGCACTCCCTGGAACCTTCATGGTCTCCATGTAGCTGATGATCACGATATTTAGGCGGCAGCAGCATATCGTTAGCAAGAATCCTGACTGCCTGCTAAAGTTCACCATCGGGCATAACAAGAAGTTTACGGTATATCCCCCTGCCCAGACGTTTCAGGCTCCGGCGAAATCCCTTAGTCTGCTTGACCTCCCTCATGGCTTTGTCTCCTCGTAAATTTTGGCCCAGTCCGCAAAAAGTTCATCGAGCGTCATATGGCCTTCCGTTAAGTCGTGTCTATCCTCGTACATAGCCCGGATTGTTGCCTCCGCAGGGTTCCCATACCTGTCATAAACAGGCTCAAGCTCCGTTCCTCCATCATCATAATCCGGTTACGGTCAAAAACATAGTTCTACTTCGGCTTCGTAATTACTGCTTCCATCGTCCTCACCTCCTATCAATCCCCTAATGCCCGTGCGGCGTTATGTCCAGCATTGCCCGCTCATATATCAGGTCAGACTGAAGCATCACGCAGAAACACGCACTCAACGGGATGATCGCAAGCCATATCGTGTGCTCCTTCAGGTATGACGACAAAGCCGTAACTATTATTCCCCCTAACATGAACGCAAGAATGAGCTTCACGTGCTTCAGCATTTTTGCGCGGGCTTCGGCTTCCTGCTCATGGTGCTTGATGATGCGGGCGATTGATATTCCGATCTGCCTCACGTGATTTGTAACGAAAAGCGTAGCCATAGGAACACCCTCCGCCTGCCGAAAAGTGTTGAACTGCATGGCACAGAGAAAGTTGATCATAACCTGAACAATCTGGTCCGGCCACGAGAATGGGATAAAACCTATCAGAAACAGCACAAGAATCTCAGTCCCCACTAACGCCGTTTCCCAGCGAATGAATATCGCATGACTGACTTTCTCCGGCAGTATCTCGGAAATTATAGTGCCGAGTACGTAGGCAGTGAACGGAATCAAGTAGTACAGCGCGACCTGATACCTTCCCCAGCCTATCGCCGCCGTCATCTTCACGATGTTACCAGTCTGGGCGTTGCAGAAAACCTGCCCCCTCAGGCTGTACGTGTAAAGCCCCATCATTCCTCCAGCTACCGTAAGCAACTCGAATATATAGTACTTCTCGCATGTAAGATAATGCTCACGGTGAAGCTCGTTATGTTTCTGCCTGTGTTTCTCGCTAACAAATTCCTGCATTGATTTTTACGCAACCTTTCTTGAACGGGCAATCCCCGCAGTGTTCCAGCCTAGCCTCATATGCCTCACGTTTTCCAGAAGCACATTCCTTCGCGGCTTTCTCTATTCTCTCACGTATCTCCGAAAAATTCTCGATTACTCTTTCCTGTATCTTATTCTCTTTCAGGAATGCTATCGTTGCGTTGACGGTCTCAAATTTCTTCTCCTCATATATTGCGAGCGCGTAGAAATCCATCTGAGAGTCGTAAAGTCCATCAGGTACATCGTCAACCGCTGTAATCTTGTAGTCGGCTACACTGTTACCATACACAGCATCGACAGCTCCGGCCATTACAGTATCACTATTGAGGGGAATCCTGAATATATGCTCACGTTCAACGCCCTGAGTATTCTTTAGCTTTGCGCCTAAATCGCTCTCAGCAAACGTCATCAGCCATTTCCTGAGCGTATCCTTGTCACAGTTCCGCCATGTGTCGCGCAAGTATCCCGGCAGTTTCACCAGAGTCTCACGGTCATAAAGGAGCGCATCAAGTTCCGCCTCGTAGTCTTCACTCTTTGGCCATCGTGATAATATCCAGTGCGTCAAGCTCCCCAACGCTGCCCCGCCGTGAACATCATCGCTGGAATCATCGTCCCTGTCAGGAAGCTCCCATGTAAGCGTACGACCTTGACGGTATTTCCTTCGCCACGCATACGGGCACCACTCATATAGCGCGAATGATGTCGCAGAAATCTGCCTCAATGCCCTCTCAGCCTTAACCGTCTGAACTTTATGGACAGCCTTTTCCTCCTCATTATGGCCGGATTTTTGGTAAGCTCCTGAGTCGTCAGCAACAAGAATTTCAAGCTCAACGTCTGACATCCCCTTAATGCTCCTAAGCATGAAGTCAGACCACGTATCGGGATAGCCTCTCGGAGTTTCATCAGGATTTTTCTTGTCGATCGGCTTAATCAGTCCGCAGAATATCAAGCTGTCTTGAGCGCGTGTACATGCGACGTAGAACAATCGCTCCTCTTCCTCAGAGTCTCCCTGTTCGGACAAAAGTTTATGCCAGTCTGAGAGCTTTGACTTGAAACCGTCTTCGGGCATCTTCTCATCGGGAAGTTTGCTGAAAACGAGCCCCAAATCCCTTGAAGGTTTTAGCGCGGATCTGTCGGTGTTCTTCTTTGTAGTGTCCGCAAATATCACTGTTACGGGGTATTCAAGACCTTTTGCCGAATGAACAGTCCCGAGCCTCACAGCGTTCTCACCGTCATCATGCCATGCCGGTTCTTCGTACTGCGAACTGTTCCTGATTGAGCGTGTCATGTATTCGGCGCATGAAACGAGGCTTGCTGTTCCTGATGACTGAAATTCTCTGGCAATCTTCAATGACAGTCTCACATTTCTGAGGACTCTGAGCCTGTCTTTCTCCTTGTAGCATGAGAGCCATTCACGATTTCTGTCATAGAATGCAATGATTCCTGAAGCTCCCTCGTTTTCACCGACAACAGAGAGGTATTTGAGACGTGAATATGCTTCGCGCAAGTTATCGCGGATAAGGTCAACAGGCTTGTGCTTTTCGTCAACGAGCATCAGGCATTTCGTGACAGCGTCATCTTCTTCAACGCCTGAGAATGGGGACATAAGCCAGCCCATCACCGAGAAGTCGTCATTGAAGTTCGCGGCAGCCCTGAGTGTGCAGACGACATCGCCAATTTCGCCGCGATTGAAATAGTCGTTGCTCTTGTCTTGTATTGAGGGTACTCCGAAATTCCCAAACGCTTCCTCAAGTATTGTGAAGCAGCCCCGGCCTCTCACGAGAACCGCGAAGTCCGAGAATTTCACGGGACGGGTTTCTTTCCTCGCTTTGTCCCAGATTGTAAGGCCGTCGTTGACCCACGATGATATTTGGGAGGCTAATTGCCCGGCGAGAATCCTACGGCTTTCATTGATATTCCCATCATCGCGGAGAAGGTAGACCTTGAAGTCCGGCATATTTCCTGACTCGCGCTCAATGGGGCTTAAAGGTTTGTACTTTACGTTTCTCATTGCTTCCTGCCTGCTTATACCGTCGGGCCAGAGGTTGGTGAACATTCCGTTGATTCTGGCGAGAAGCGAGGCTCTTGTCCTGAAACTTGTATCGAGGGTTATAGCTTTGTCGGATTTCTTGATGGTATTCGCAAATAATGATGGGTCTGCGTGACGGAATTTATAGATTGACTGCTTTGGGTCTCCAACGGCAAATAGTTTTGAATCTTCCCTGTAATTCTTGAGGGCTTCGAT
>CALGGR010000068.1 GCA_937915755.1 uncultured Fretibacterium sp.
TGTTGCCAAAAGATTTCCCCGCCCGCGCAGATTTTGAGCTGTTCGCGACAATGACACCGGCTAAGGAAGTTGGCGGAGACTTTTACGATTTTTATTTACTAGACGAGACGCACCTGGCGATAACGGTTGCTGACGTCTCCGGTAAGGGCATACCTGCCGCGCTATTCATGGTTATCAGCAAAACGATTTTGAATAACTTCGCTGAGAGTTTTTACAATCAGAACGGACTGGCTCCCGTTGTCGAGGCGACGAACGAGCAACTCTGCGCTAACAACGAGGCGATGATGTTCGTGACAGCTTTTATCGGCGTTTTGGACTTGGAGACCGGCGAATTTACTTTCGTCAATGCAGGACACAATCCGCCCGTGCTTTATCGCGCTGAAACGAATCACTGCGATTTCCTCGACGTCAAGAAAAATTTTGTGCTTGGACCAATGGATGGCATTCCGTTTATCGAACAGAAAATTTCTCTAAAGCGCGGCGATTTGTTATTTATTTACACTGACGGCGTGACGGAGGCTTTAAACGTTAAAGAAGAAGAATATTTGCCTGACCGCTTGATAAATTTCATGAACTCAACGGACTGTGCGGCAGATTTACACGAGCTGTTAAAAAATGTTCGCGAAGATTTATCGAGGCACGTAGGCGAAGCTGAGCAATCGGACGATATTACAATGTTTGCGCTGAGGTTTAAACATGAAGCTTAACATTCATAAAAAAGTTTTGATTCTAGTTTTGGGGGCAGGGCTGGCGACTTTCCTCGTGCTCGGATTTTTTTCTTACTATGGCAAAAGCGTCGTTCAGCAAGATATGGCGGAGATGAGCGTCGAACTCGGCGAAAAGAGCACGATTTACACCGACGAACTTTTAATCAACCAACTCAAGCAGACGCTCGGCGAACTTGCTGAGGCTAAGGCGCAGTTCATTGATAGGGAAATGGCTGTCACACGCGAGGACGCAAAAATTTTAGCAACTGCTGTAACCGAGATAATGACACACCCCGAAAATTATTCTCCAAAGAACTTGCCTGACCCACGAACTGACCCTATCCACAACGGCGAGCTTTACAGAATTTAGACACGCTGTGTGTCTGTCATACGATAGTATCCATTTAAATAAGTAAGTGATCAAAATTAAGCAGCTATATGCGAGTAGTTAATGAAGAGGGTTTTTCCGACAGCCGCAAGAGCCATTTTTGTGGAATAGAAGAGCATGTCCGTGCTCTGGTAGTCTTGTGGCCTTATCCACTTCCCCTTGAGTATTCTCCAGAGCGTCTCTGCAATGTTCAGATGTGGGGAATATGGCGGCAAGAAGAAGAGGAAGAGTCCTCTTTCCTCCCAAATGGGCCTGAGTTCCTTGACCCATCTGTTGCGGTGTACCGTTGCATTGTCAAGCACGATGAAGGTGTCCTTCTTTACCTTGAAAGAAAAGTCGTCGAGGAAGCTGGCGATCTTTTCAGCGGTCATACGTTCTGTGGTGGTGAAGCCCTCGTAGTTGCTTCCTCGGTCAATCATCCCAAATATGTTGAGTCTGGCAATCCGCTGGGAAGGGACGTATACGTCCTCTCCCTCCAACTGCCAGCCGTATGGTACGTACCCCTCTGTGCATTGGTGGCTCTCATCACCGTAATAGAGGTCAATCTGCCCCCTTTCGGCTTGCATCTCAAGTTCTTGCAACTTCTCGACCTTGTATTCGTAGAGTTGCGGCGAGGGCTTTCCCCTTGGGCGTTTCCTTATACGCTTATATCTTGCGCCAATGCTGATAAAAAAC
>CALGGR010000069.1 GCA_937915755.1 uncultured Fretibacterium sp.
GCGACCACCGAGATCTACACTCTTTCCCTACACGACGCTCTTCCGATCTGATGAGTTCTTGCGCAAGACTCTTCACATCATCTGACGCAAGAATCGCAAGATGACCGCCCAAGGAATCGCAGTAAGATTTCGCGTCCTCCCAGCTTACCGCACGGCTGTATGCGCGGTAAACATGGCCGTTGAGCGAGAGGGAAAGAGACGTTGATGTCCCAAGTGTTACGTCCACGCTAACACCGTCATGCTTTGTGTCGCACGAGTACCGTACTTTTGCCGGATATGTCTTGAAGCGGGTGATATGTCCGTCGTAAGTTGTATCAATTTCGGCATTTGTCTCATCAAAACCCTGTACGCTTGAAGGAATAACACCACCCAGATCCTTATTTGGCACATCAAATGTCATGAATGGGTATTCCTCACCTGCCTGCCTGTAAATTTTGAGGTCGCTGCGAGTCTGATGCTCCGTCAAAACATGAATAGTCCTGACGTTTACCGTTACTGTCCCGTATGGCGTGTTTACGCTAAAAGCTTTGGGAGCATTGTCCGAGCTTAACAGATTATTCCAGCCTAAATACAGTTCCTTCAAGCTATTATGCTGAAGCTCCAGGTCACAAAGTCTGCGGTTGCTCATCAGGTTAATGGCTGTGATGTTATTGTTCCCGCACCTGAGATATTGCAGAGAAATATTCCTCATGACATCAAGCCCCGAAAGCCTGTTCCCGCTCGCATAGAGCATCACAAGGCCGCTTAACTGGCTGACATCAAGTGTTTCGAGCTGGTTATTGCTGAAGTTGATAGCCTGAAGCCCTATGCATCCTTGGAGATTGACATTTACAAGCCTGTTGTCGTGGCAGTCAAGATTCCAGAGTTTCCCGCACCCGCTTACGTCAAGAGAGACAAGCAGATTCGTGTTGCACTTCAGATCGTACAAATCCGAATGCCCGCTGACATCAAGTGCCCTCATTCTGTTGCCCTGAACGTCAATTGTCCAGAGATTTGTGCAGCCTTTAACGTTAATGCTCGTCAGCAAATTGTTGGGGCTGTGAATGTGATTGAGGGACGTACACCCCGAAGCATTCAGCGTTCCGAGGTAATTCATGTTGCAGTCAAAGCTGGTCAGGTATTTGTGTCTGCTGACATCAAGCTCTTTGAGACTGTTTGCCCAGCAGGCCAGCTTCTTGAGCTTCATGTTCCCGCTCAGATCAAGCTCTTCAAGATTGTTGATGCAACAGGAAAGCTCCTCAAGATTCGGGCAGCCCGTAACATCAAGCCTTGTGAGATCGTTCGTGTCGCAGTTCAGAGAACGCATCTCAATTAATCTGCTGACATTGAGAGAAGTGATGTTGCAGTCCTTGCAGTTCACGTAACGCAACTTGGTATTCCTGCTGAGGTCAAGCTCTGTAAGCGGATTTTCCCAGCAGTCTATTGATACCAGCTCTGTCAGATACTCGACGCCCTTCATTGAGTACATCTTGAGCGTGCCGTTGTTTGCTTTAAATCCTGGCTTATTAAATTTCTTGACAACAGCAATCTCTCCATCGCTCAGTATGCCGTCTTTGTTGGTATCGCAGTCTGTCCTGATGTAGTATCTGAACAACTCATCAGGGAAGTTAGTGTCGTTGATTACTATAGAAGCCGAAGCCCCCGTAACCATAAGACACAGAAGAGCAATGACACATACAATCTTTCGCATGAAATTTTCCTCCTGTTCATTTGAATAAAAACTTTCGCCTTGCCTGTGAAAAGTGAATCACAGACTGTGTATTGCGCTGTTCTTCTGGAGGTCATGGAGGGTGTACGATTTTGTGCTGACTTCTTGACGACTTAGATGAACCGTGAGCGTAAAAGGGGCATAACTGACAAGCTAACCTGCCGTTCTGGAGACAAGAGGATGCTTCTTGCTTCTTGCTTCTTGCTTCTTGCTTCTTGCTTCTTTAAAATTATTATTGAGGTCTTTTTGATTTTGTCAACCCCCCTTTATATGGAAATAGTGAAGTTGCTGTATGTGTGGAAATTTATTATGTATAACAGCAAAAAATGTTTAGAATGTCTATCTATAATCTATAATCTATAAGCAAATCCATCCTTTTTTGATGGACTTGTATTGTCTATAATTTGTAATCTAGGCGGAAGGTAATTTTTAGGGAGGGAGAGAACGACTATGATGTACACATACACATTTGAGCTTGATGAAGCAGACATGAAATTCGCGGAAGCTTATGCAGAAGAGAGCGGCGAGTCTGTCGGAGATATGGCAAAAAGATTCATGCTTGACTGAGTCGAAGATGTTATGGATTTGCGAGCGGCCAAAATCGCAAAAGCAGAGTATGAGGCTGACCCCGTAACGTATACTCATGAGTAAGTCGGCAGAATGCTGGGGGTAAGATGAAATACACAGTTGATTACGACAGGAAGGCCAAGAAGCAGCTTGATAAAATGGATCCGCCTGTCAGCAAAAGGATATATGCTTGGATAGATACACACCTTGAAGGCTGTGAAGACCCTGCAGCTTACGGAAAACCTTTGACTGCCAGTCTCAAAGGCTACTGGAGTTATCGTGTAGGAGATTACAAGATAATAGCCGACATTCAAGATGATAAAATTAAGATGATAAAATATTGATACTTATCACTGAAGTCGGACACCGCAGAGAAATCTACAAGGAGGTCGAAGCATGATTGAAGAAATGTATGAAGTATTCGGAAAAATTTATGGCTCAGATTCAAACGCTGAAGTATTTTTCTCGCCCGGCCGCGTCAACCTCATAGGAGAACACACTGACCATGAAGGCGGCTGTGTCTTTCCATGCGCCATCGACTTCGGAATTTACGCACTCGCCCAAGTCAGAGAAAAGCCCGATAACACCCTGCGGCTCTACTCAATGAACTTTGACAGCGATTACGACACGGCATTCGAGATTGAGTATGACAAGATCGCCGGGAAGCTCACAGGCCCGCGTTCCTGGGTGAATTACCCTCTCGGAATCGTCAGCGTCCTAAGAAATCATTGCCACTCTTTCACATCAGGCGTTGACATTCTGTATTATGGGAATCTCCCTGACGGTGCAGGACTTTCTTCATCGGCGGCTCTCGAAGTCCTCACAGTAAAAATCTTCAGCGAGCTCTTAGGCTTTGGGATTGATGGGGTAAACGCGGCATTACACTCGCAGGAAGCGGAGAATAATTTTGTCGGCGTTCGCTGCGGAATAATGGACCAGTTCGCCGTCAGCATGGGCAGAAAGAACCACGCAATCCTCCTAAACTGTTCAACCCTCAAATACTCTTATGCTCCCCTGAATCTCGGAACTCACAAAATCATCATAACAAATTCCAATGTCCCCCATTCACTCGCAGGAAGTGAGTACAACCTCCGACGTCAGCAGTGCGAGCAGGCTCTCTCCGACATCAGGAAAGTACGCGATGTTAAATGCCTCTGCGATTTGTCTGTGAATGAGCTTGACGAACTGGCATACACCGTGAAAGATCCAGTAAATCTCCGCCGTGCTTTCCATGCAGTCAGTGAGAACGAAAGAGCCTCAAGAGCTTCTGAAGCCCTCGAAGCCGGAGATCTTGAAACCTTCGGGCGACTTATGAATGCCTCGCATGTATCTCTCAGGGATAATTATGAGGTTACTGTTCCTGAACTTGATGTACTGGCATCGCTTGCGTGGGAGTTTCCGGGAGTAATAGGTTCAAGAATGACGGGAGGCGGTTTCGGAGGCTGCACGGTAAGCATCGTTGAGAATGACAAAGTGGACGCGTTCATTGAGAATGTGGGGCTGGAGTATGAGAAGCTAACGGGACGTAAGGCAAGTTTCTACCAGACAGGCATCACTGACGGAGCTGGAAGGGTAAATGCGTGAAATCTTTGAGCGTTACCAGAAAGCAATCATAACAGGCGGAGGAGTCATTATTTTCATTATTGCTGGACTCCTCACAATGCTTTTTACTGACTCAGGAAATCTGCCCTCAGAAACTAAGCCACACTCCCAGAGTCAGCCCGCAGAAGTTCAAACGCCTCAGCCCTCAAAAACTTTATACGTCTACATTACGGGTGAGATCAGGGAACCGGGCGTCTACAAACTTTCTGATGACGCGAGAATATTCCAGCTCGTCGAAATGGCCGGAGGTTTCACGTCAAAAGCTGACACTGAATCCCTGAATCTTGCCGAGACTCTTTCTGACGCTACTCACGTTCACATAGGCGCAAAGCTACAGCCACTAAATGAAGAGCCTCCGAGAATACCCGGAATGCCTGCAAGCCGTGCAAGTGTTCAGTCAGGTATACAGCCCCGATCACAAGGCCTCATCAACATCAACTCAGCCACTGCCTCCGAACTCGAGAGCCTCCCGGGAATTGGCCCGGCAATAGCACAACGCATAATCGAGTACAGGAATACTCACGGAAATTTTTCACGCCCCGAAGACCTCATAAACGTTCGTGGAATAGGTCAGTCGAAACTGGCTCAGGTACTCCCAAAAATCACAGCCTCAAATTCAGGCTCAAGAGTTGCACAGCCAAAATCATCAGCAGGACTCATTGACATTAACCGAGCAAGTGCAAAGGAACTCGAACGTCTACCGGGAATCGGCCCAGCAACCGCAAAGAAAATTGTTGAATACCGTCAGTCTCATGGAGCATTCACGAAGCTCGAAGACCTCACAAACATACGCGGTATAGGTTCGTCGAAGCTGGAGAAAATGAGAGGTCAAATAGTGATTCGCTGATGGAGATATTGAGACGCTCCCCCATGCTCGGAGTACTGGCAGCATTGGTCGTTGGCCTTGCGTTGTATGACCGTCTTGGAGGTTGGGCATTCGTTCCAGGAGTTCCAGTGGCTTTTGCCGGCATAATGTCCCTTTCATATGAGTGGGAATTGCCGGAACAATGGCAAGTCTTTGCGTTCACATTGATATTCACACTTCTATGCTCATGGAGAATTTTCACAGTGATTTCGTCAGAGCCTCCCGAAAATGTTGTATTCATTGGCGAGGAAGGTACTGTTACTGATGTCCGTGAATGGGGCAAAGTTTACGCAACTGTTATAGATACTGGGAGCAGAGGGAAGTATGTTACGTTCCTGAGATTCGCGGAGTTCATGAAGGGTACACTGATCAGGTTTGATGGTGAGACTCGGAGCTTCAGGCCGAAGAGGAAAGACTCTGATTTTGACGAGGAAAGATTCTGGCGTGCCCGCAATGTGAACGGTGTAATAACCATACATAATCCTGAAGAATTGCCCCAAAAATTCAGCCTCTCAATGTTACGATACAAGCTATCACGAAAACTCGCAATATATACTCCAAATCTCACGAGCCTTTACCTCAGGGCTGCGTGGGTCGGTGAACGCGACAAGTCCCTGAACGACAGGCACAGGCTTAGGGGAACAAGTCATCTTCTTGCGGTGTCAGGATTTCATGTCGGGGTCGTTATATTATGTGCAAGATATTTCATAGGCAGCAATCCTTTAATCCTCACGGTAATACTATGGCTTTACGTCCTTCTCACCGGTGCTGCTCCAAGCGCGATGAGGGCGGGGCTTATGATACAGGTGCTACTCTGCGCGAAATTCTGGAAGCGTCAATATAACGGCGTGAACAGTGTATGCGTTGCAGGGGTAATGTTGCTGTTGTGGTCGCCGTTCCTTTTTTGGGATATTGGGTGGAGGCTTTCGGTGATTTCGGCTCTTGCTATTGCTGCGATGGTTCAGGGCGGATACTCGTGGATCATGATAAGCCCTGTTGTCGGGCTGGTAACATTCCCGCAGGTTGCGTACACTTTCGGGGGAGTTCCTGTTGTTGGGATTTTACTGAATCTCTTTGCGCCGCTATATTTCTCGTTTGCGTTCACGATTTCGTCATTCGGGGCATTTTTGAGACTCTTGAATTTCCCGTTGAGCAAATACTTCATGCTTGCGGTTGAAGGGATGTTCATTTTGCTTGAGAGAACTGCTGACGCGGCACTTTCTGTTATGCCTCAAGTTGTAGGATGGAATTACTTTACGGCATGGGTTGGGTGCGGAATGCTTTTGTATTTCGTGTGCAGATATTTAGACCTTGCGCCTCTCAGAACTGCGGCGGTTATGGGGGCTTTAGGTTTTGCGGCGTTTGCGGTGTTCTTGTAGAATATTACGTGAGGTGATAATTATGACAAGTGCGGTGATGGAAGAAGTCAGGCCATTAACGCAAGCTGAAGACGAGTACGATGAATATTACGCGGAAGACTGGGACTTGTATCACAGCGAAAAATTCGCAAGGGAAATGGAAGAAGTCATGGCAGAGTATGAAGATATTATCGTGCACCCTGAGAAGTACAAGGCTTATACATCCACAAAGGAAATGTTCCGCGATATGGGATTTGATGTTAGCAATTTTCCGGACAGATGAGCAGTAAAGAATATAAGTATGAGGAAGTCATACGTTCACCGCGTTTTCGCAAGGAACTAAAGAGAGCGGAAAGACGCGGGTTGAATCCTCTTGAGGTTGAAGCTGTGATTGACCTGCTGAGGACAGGAAATCCTTTGCCGCCGAAATACCGCGACCATTTTTTGCACGGAGAGTACGAAGGTTTCCGTGAGTGCCACATAAATCCTGATTGGCTTTTAGTCTACAGGAAGGATAATAACAGGCTGATACTGTTTCTTGCTCGCACTGGAACTCACAGCGATCTGTTCTGAAACAAAAATCCCCTGCCTTCACGTTACAAAGACAGGGGAACAATCTTTATTCTCATTTTGACCTTCTCACGGCTTCCTTCATCATTACGTCATGCGCTCCGCCCTCAATCAATGTTACAGGTGATACAAGCGTCAGTTTCGCATTCTCCCTCATCTCTGCGAGGCTCAATACTCCGCAGTTGCAGAAAGTCGAGCGTATCTTGCTCAGTGTCTCAGCTATATTGTCCCTCAAACTCCCAGCGTATGGCACGTAGCTGTCAACACCTTCCTCGAATGACAGCTTTGCCTGCGATGAGTCGCCTGAGTCGTACCTCTGCCAGTTCCTCGCCCGTGATGATCCTTCGCCCCAATATTCCTTCATGTAATTCCCGTTTATCATGACCTTGTTCGTCGGGCTCTCGTCGAACCTCGCAAAGTATCGTCCCAGCATGCAGAAGTCTGCCCCCATAGCAAGTGCAAGAGTTATGTGGTAATCCATCACTATACCGCCGTCTGAGCATATTGGAACGTAAATTCCTGTCCGGGCAAAATATTCGTCCCTTGCCCTCGCAACTTCTATCACTGATGTCGCCTGACCGCGACCGATTCCCTTCGCCTCGCGGGTAATGCAGATTGAGCCGCCGCCTATCCCGACCTTCACGAAGTCTGCTCCTGCTTCCGCCAAGAACCTGAATCCGTCAGCATCAACTACATTCCCTCCGCCGACTTTCACAGAATCGCCGTACCTGTCACGAATCCATTTCAGTGTTCTCCTCTGCCATTCCGTGAAACCTTCCGACGAATCTATGCAAAGCACATCAGCCCCAGCATCAACAAGTGCAGGAACTCTCTCTTCATAGTCGCGCGTGTTTATCCCCGCACCTGTCATGTAACGCTTCTGGGAATCAAGGAGTTCGAGGGGGTTCTCCTTGTGCATATCGTAATCCTTCCTGAATACGAATGCCACCATGTTGCCATCGTTGTCGACAACAGGAAGAGCGTTCAGCTTATGCTCCCAGATTATATCGTTGGCTTCGGTGAGACTCAGGCCGTCATGCGCTGATATTACTTTGTCGATTGGTGTCATGAAATCTCGGACTCTCGTGCTGACATCAGTTCGGCTCACCCGGTAATCGCGGCTCGTTACGATGCCCAGCAACTTCCCATTGAGGCTACCGTCAAGGGTAACTGCTACTGTTGTATGTCCCGTCTTCTCCTTGAGTGCGAGAACGTCTGCGAGTGTCTGCTCGGGGCTAATGGCTGTGTCGTTTGCTACGAAACCGGCCTTGTAACGCTTCACTTTTGCGACCATCTCTGCCTGCTTCTCGACAGTCTGTGAGCAGTATATGAATGAAAGTCCTCCTTCGCGCGCTAAGGCTATGGCCATGTTGTCGTCCGAGACCGACTGCATACACGCCGAGACCAGCGGAATATTCACTGACAAGGGAGACTCTTCGCCCTTCCTGAACTTGCACAGAGGTGTTCGCAGTGAGACGTTTGACGGCACACAGTTTTCGGATGAGTACGCCGGTACCAGAAGATACTCGGAGAATGTATGTGAGGGTTCGCTGTAGAAATATGCCATGTGGTGCTTCTTCTCCCTTCGGAAATTTTGCAGTGTATCATAGCACAACGATACAGTGATGAAATTTTCTGACTAGTTCCGTTTTGTCTTCTTTAGTCTCGCATATGCAGAAGATTTTCTCAGCCTGGAATCTTTCGGCAGAGCTCTGGCGTAATCCATAGCAGTCTTTCCCTCGATGTTCCGTATCCTCACGTCAGCACCGTAATCAAGAAGGGCGTTCACAGCGTCGGGATTGTCGTAAAGTACAGCGTAGATCAGCGGCGTGCATGAGGTTTCAACATTTCCGATACCAGCCCTCGAAAGCCTGAGTTCCCCAATCCTGAAAGGGTCGGAAGGATCAACCTTTCCGTCCTTCAATATAGCTGAGTCCCAGCCTCCTGCCTTAAGCTCATCAGCAATGGACTCACGTGTCTCATCGTCAAAATCATCGTGGATGTTCACATTCCCACCCGCTTTCACGAGACTTTCGATAACAAATCTCATAGCCTCCGCGTCATCTTCGTACATCGAAGCAGCGTCATGAAATGCAGTCCCCATATAGAACAGACTCATCGACCAATAGTTTGGATCCGCCCCCGCTTCAAGAAGTACCGTCATTGCAGGAAGATTCTTATTCCCTACCGCGCATGTCAACGGAGTTCCTGTTGAACCGAGACCTTCCGAGCCCTCAGCGTTCACATCAAGCCCTAGACTGATGAGAAATTTCACGCTTTCAGGGTCATGGTTATACGCCGCCGCCTCATGCAGAGGAGTCCCGCCAAAGCTGAACATTATTTCATCGTCATCTTCTAAATCCGATAGATCCGAAGCGTAAATATCTCTGCTTACGTTGAAATTCGCGCCAGCTTTCACCGCTTCCATCAGCTGTGATGGTGTACCATGTCTGGCAAATTTGTAGACGTTGATGTTCTCAGCCCAGCATGACGATGCGTAAAGTACCGCTAAAATAATAACTCCTCGAATTTTTCTCAAAGCACTTCATTCCCTTCTGAAAATTATTGACACTTGCATGGCGTGTATAATAACTCACAAACTTAATTATCCATAATGTGAAGCGGAGGTCGTCAATGACAGAAGATAATTACTACATGCTACAGGCACTTAAAGAGGCAAGAAACGCTTTTTCCCGCGGAGATGTCCCTGTCGGTGCTTTAATCGTTAAAGACGGCGAAATATTATCTTACGGGAGCGACAAGAAACTTTCTGACCCAACTGAGCACGCCGAGATTATTGCAATACGTTCTTGTGCCGAAAAATCTGGACGTTGGAATCTCAATGGCTGCACTCTCTACGTTACGCTTGAACCATGCCCAATGTGTGCCGGTGCTTGCGTGAATGCCAGGGTCTCAAGAGTCGTATATGGCGCAAGGAATTACCGTTCTGGCGCAGGTGGAACGCTCTATAACATTCTCAGGGACTCCAGGCTCAATCACATGTGTAAAGTCGAAGCCGGCATAATGGAGAATGAATGCGTCAAGATTCTTCAGGATTACTTCATTCGGAGGAGGAAATCATGCTCCCGACACGCATGATCTCTGAGCTGAAAATTTATCAGCCCAACTCTCATACTAAGATGCTAGCCTCCGAGTTATCTTGCCCGGAGCTTGCCGCAGGTGTCCTCGAAATGCTCAAGGGCGGTGAGGATATTGACACTTTACGCGATTGGATCAGGCCGGATTTCACGAAGCAGATGGAAAGCCTCGACTTGGGTAAAGGAAGCAGAGCCGCCAGAGATTTATGGAACTCAAAAAGCTCTTTCGGCAATGTTTTAGTCTACGGAGATTATGACACTGACGGAATTTCATCAACTGTTCTCGCTATGGAGATTTTCAGGAACAAAGCCGCTCAGGTTCGCTATTTCATTCCACGAAGAGATGTTCATGGTTATGGGCTTAATGCCGACGTTCTCGACAAGGTTGCTGGATTGGGGTGCAACACTCTAATCGTTACTGACTGCGGCACTAATGACTCCGAAATGCTCCAGAAGCTCGCAAAAATCGGCATCAACATTTTCGTCTTTGACCACCATTCACTCTCTGCTCCCATAACAATCCCAACAATCGTGAATCCATGCATCAACATGGAAGCCGGAGACCATCAGAAGATTTGCGCGACCGCTGTTCTCTGGTGCTGGGCGTGGAAAGAGAATATCGTTCCCAGAGACTTTCTGAGGTATGAGGTCGATCTCGTTACTCTTGCGACTATTGCCGACTGTATGCCTCTCCACAATCTCAACCGTATGCTGGTACGTGAGGGCATGAGGCTCATGAGGCGTAACCCAAGACGAGGACTGGCTGCTCTCTTTGATTGTCTCAGTATCAATAAATCCCAGCTCTCAGAAGAGCACCTCTCGATGCGCGTCATTCCCTGTCTCAATGCTCCCGGAAGAATCGCTACTGCTGACACAGGAGTACGTGCACTTCTCGGAAATGGGAGCAACGATGCCGTCTATTCATGCGTAAATGACCTCATGCGTGTTAACCGAAAGCGTCAGACTTTGACCGAGAACATTGCTCACGAGATTGATGACGGGATCATTACAGGCCGTATCAAAAGGAAAGTAATCTACAATGAGCAATGGCCGATTGGTGTTCTCAGCGGGGTTGCAAGCAGGATATGCGCTCAGTACAACAGGCCGATCGTACTCGCCGCTCCTACTGGAAGCACTCTCATTCGCGGGACGTTAAGAGTTCCTGAGGGCGGTGATGCTGTAGGGATATTACGGAAGATTTCGGGGAAGCTCGATGCTTGGGGAGGGCATAAATTTGCCGCAGGGTTCTCGGTTCTCACTCAGAATTGGCATGAAGTTCGTGATGACCTTGAGCGTATGCTTGCGGACATTGTCATTGAGCCGGAAGGTGTTACGCCCGTGATTAACATCATTCCGTCTGATATTACTATCTCGGACTGGAGAGCAGTCTCGGAGCTTGGGCCTTTTGGGAACAATAACCCTTCGCCTAAGTTCTACACCGACAATAACCCTCGCGGCCTCGAAATCAACGCAATGGGTAAGGACGGTAAACACAGCTTTGTCCGCGTCAATAATGCGAAACTTTTGGCTTTCAATACCCCGCCCCATGATGTTGCGGAATTAGTGGGAAAGGGATTAAAAGGGTGGATTTATCACCCAAGGCTTGATTACTGGAGAAATGAGGAACAGTTACAGTTCATTCTGGACTGTGCAGTTACGGAAGGAGGGATTTAAGTATCATGGCCGAACCTATAGAAACTCTCGAAACTGGCCGGGAAACTTTTTCGTCAATAATAAGCTCAATACCATCGATTGACAGCTCATCAAACTATTTGCGCGACATGTACGCTCTTCGCGATGAGTTCTTCGCAAAGATACCAGAGGAGTCGAAGATTGAAATTGTCCGCTCGGCATGGCAGGAGCTATGGGGGAAAGCCATGCTGTCATTAAACCCCGAACAGTTACAGCGTCTCGGTGATGCGTTCGTCTTCGCTGCAATCGCCCACAAAGACCAGAAGCGCAAGTCCGGTGAACCCTACATCACTCACACACTTAGTGCGGCGTTAATCCTCGCTGGAATGCGTCTGGACATGGCCACTCTTGAGGCTGCTTTGCTTCATGACGTTCTTGAGGACACTGACGTTACGCCGGAGGAAATGAGGGAGAAATTCGGCCCTGACGTTGAGATGCTTGTTGACGGCGTTACGAAGCTGGCCCAGGACGATGTGAAGGAATTCATGTCCCGCGAAGACCTTACTGCTGAAAGTCTGCGCCACATGTTCATAGTGATGGCCAAGGATATCAGGGTCGTCCTCATAAAACTTGCCGACCGTCTGCACAATATGAGGACACTTCAGGTCATGAGGCCGGACAAGCAGAAGCGTATTGCCCGCGAGACTATGGAGATTTACGCGCCTTTAGCTCACAGGCTGGGGATTTACCAGATTAAGCGGGAACTTGAAGATTTGTCATTCATGTACCTTGAGCCGGAAATTTACGCAGAAGTCGAACGCCGTGTCAAAATCAGAATGCCAAAAATGGAGTCGGTAATCGAGCATGCAAAGTCAATCCTTGAGGAGCGTCTTCAGAAGGACAACATTCCTTGCAGGATTAAAGGGCGGGCAAAGCATTTCTACAGCATTTACGAGAAGATGCAGAGGAAGAAGATTTCCTTCGACGAGCTTTATGACATTCTGGCCGTAAGAATCCTGGTTACTGATGTCTCGACGTGTTACGCGGTTTTGGGAGTTGTGCATTCATTGTGGCTTCCAGTTCCCGGGCAGTTCGATGACTACATCGCCAACCCAAAGAGCAACATGTATCAGTCATTGCACACTACAGTGATGGTATTGGGAGTTCCTCTTGAAGTTCAAATACGCACTTACGACATGAACCATTTTGCCGAGTATGGTATCGCGGCTCACTGGGTTTACAAAGAAGGCGGAAGCAGGAAGCTCCTCAAGGGCCTCAACGAGAAGCTGATGTTAGTACGTCAGGTCATGGAAGCAGGTCAGGACGGCGAGGATACAAAGGAGTTCGTAGACATTCTCAAGACTGACATTTTGCTGACGAGCGAGCTTTATGTTTTCACGCCAGACGGAAAGCCGATGATTCTCCCGAACGGTTCAACAGTTTTGGATTTTGCCTATGCAGTACACACTGAGATCGGCAATCACTGCGCGGGCGCGATGGTTAACGGACGAATGGTACAGCTTGACACACAGCTTCACAGCGGGGACAGGGTGAAGATTCTCACAGCTCCGGGGGCATCACCGTCGAAGGACTGGCTCAAGATCGTCAGCAGCGCAAAGACACGCAGCAAAATACGTTCATACTTCAAGCAGGCAGAGAAAGCAGACAGGGACGAGAAATTAGAGCGGGGCTGGAAACTCATTGAGCGTGAGCTGAAACGCCGCGGACTTGGGGATGTTAAGCGTGAGGATTTCAGCAACATTGACGAGCAGCTCATAAGCGTAGGCTCTGGGACTATAGGCGCGAGCGAGACTGCCCAGAAATTATCGCTTGCATGGCTTCAGCACCATTCGCCGGCACCACAGACAGCTCCGGTTGAGTTCGTCAGTGAGCCATTGCAGAAGAAGAAGGACAACAAGTCTGACGTTCTCGTTGAGGGCGAGGGCGGAGTAAGCGTAACATTTGCGAGCTGCTGCAACCCAGTGCCGGGCGACGATATTGTTGGTTACTCGTCGATGAGGCGGGGAATTACTGTCCACCGTTGTGAGTGCAGGAACGTTGCAGGAATTGAGGGTGAGCGCAAAATCTCTGTGTCGTGGTCATTGCCGGAATTGAGTCTCACAGGAGGAAAGCGTCCAAACAGTTACACCGCACGCCTTAAGATGGAAGCTGAGGGAAGAGACGATATTCTCGCGGATATTACGAGGGTCTTGGGGCTTGAGGGAAGCAGTATATCGAGCTACAAAGCTCCGGCGACTAGCAGCGGCTTGATGCGTATAAAGATGGAGATAAGGGTGAGGGATCTTCAGCACCTCTATTCGGCAATGTCGAGGATTAACGAGGTTCGGGGTATACTTAGCGTGGAGAGGGAGTGAGATAGTGAGACTTTTAATTCAGCGCGTGAAGCGTGCGTCAGTAACCATAAACGGTCAGGAGAAGCGCGAAATCGGCGCGGGAATGTGCGTTTTCATCGGTGTAACTCACGGCGATAATGAGGCTGGTGCTGACTGGCTTGCTGATAAGATGGTGGGGCTTCGTATCTTTGAGGACGATGAGGGAAAGATCAATCTCTCGTTGAAGGACGTTGGGGGCGAGTTGCTTTTAGTGTCACAGTTCACGCTCTATGCTTCCTGCGAGAAGGGAAGGCGGCCAAGTTTCACTGATGCCGCAAAACCTGAAGAAGCTGAGAGGCTGTATGATTACTTTGTGTCGAAGGTTGAGGCTATGGGATTGAAGGGTGTAAAATGCGGAGAGTTTGGTGCTGATATGGAGGTCGAAATCATCAATGACGGACCGCTGACGTTCATCATTGACAGCAAGTAGAGGAGTGAGCTTAATTGGAACAGTTGACGCTGGATATTGAAGGAAAGCCGGCCTCGCAGGAAATATTTTCCTTATTGCGTGGTATTGATACGAGCCTTCGGGAACTCAGGGAAGAATTTTACGATTACCGGCGGGATAATAACGCCCGTATGAGCCGTTTGGAAGAAGAAGTATCAGGGCTGAAACGGGAAGTAGTTGACCTGAAAATTTCGGCTGGAGTAACGGAACACAGATTGAATGAGTTTCGTGATGACATTAAGGAATTGCGTCAGGAAGTTAGCGGACTCCATCAGGAAGTGAACGGGCTTCAGCAGGAAGTGAACGGACTCCGGGGAGATTTGCGGGAACTCGCCGGAAATCTCGGAGCTATGCAGACGCGCTTTTCTTGGTGGCTCGTCATAGTTGGTATAGTGATAGCCGCTATGCAATATTGGAAGGGGTAACAGCATAAATGCAATATAAAAGATTCCCGTTAGGGGCATTATGGACAAACGGATATTTATTCTGGGATGATGTTACGAAAAAAGCATTCTTCATTGACCCGGGCGGAGACACAACGGACGTTAAAAATTTCATGGCCGAAAACGAAATAATCCTCAACACAATCCTGCTAACTCACGGACATATTGACCACGTCGCGGGGATTCACGAGCTTGTCCCTATGGTCGGTGATAATATCTATATTGGCGCAAAGGACGCTGACATGCTAAGGCACCCATCAAGGCAGCTTCAGGCGTTACTGGGCGTCAAATTCAGCGGCATCGACAAGTTTCGCACGGTTGAAGACGGAAGGATCATCGAGTTTTCGGGATGCAACGTCAAAGTCATCGAGACACCCGGCCACACTGAAGGAAGCGTTTGTTTCCTCATCACAGATAATGACGGCCACAAGATACTCGTCTCTGGTGATATTCTCTTTGCACAGAGCGTCGGAAGAACTGACCTTGAAGGCGGAGACAGCTTGAAGCTTGAGGCATCATTGAGGAGGCTGGCTGAATTTTCTGACGGGCTGAGAGTTTTGCCGGGTCATGGCCCTGAGACAAGCATAGGCAGTGAGCGCGAACTCAATCCATATTGGCCAAGGTGAGAGGGGTTAAAATATCATGAAAATGTTTTCTGGCGTTCTGGGTATGGACGTAGGCATAGATTTAGGCTCGTCGAATGTCGTAGTATACGTTAAAGACAGAGGCATAGTCTTCAGCGAACCTTCTGCGGTTGCACTCAAGAAACTCCCACGCGGTGAGGGATTCGAGGTAATAGCCGTAGGTGAGGCAGCTAAAGCAATGTCCGGCAAAGAACCCAACGGAATCGAAGCTATATGGCCTCTCGAGGGCGGTGTTATCGCTAACTTCGACATGACGCAGGAACTCATAAAGTATTGCATACGCCGTGTAAGCTCAAACAGCGCGTTCATGGTTCACCCAAGAGTGGTAATCTCAATTCCCGCTGAAGTTACGGAAGTTGAACGTAAAGCCGTTATTGATGCTACCCTCGGTGCAGGTGCAAGCGAGGCCTACGTCGTCGAAGAGCCCATAAGCGCGGCTCTCGGTGTCGGGCTTCCCATTGACAGGCCGTCGGGGTGCATGATTATCGACATAGGCGGCGGGACTTCTGAGGTCAGCGTAATCTCACTCGGTGGGATCGTCGTAACAAGTTCCCTCCGCAATGCCGGAAAAATGATGGACAGCGCGATAATCACAATGGTCCGTCAGCGTTACGCATTACTCATAGGCGAAACTACAGCCGAGGAAGTCAAGAACACAATCGGCTCCGCCCTCCCCATGAACCCTGAACTCGAAATGAGCGTTAAAGGCCGCGACCTCTCTGACGGTCTCCCGAAAAGCGACATGATCTCCTCAATCGAAGTCCGCGAGGCCATGGAACCAATTTTCACGGGAATTGAAGACATGGTCAAAGTCGCACTGGAGAAAATGCCCCCCGAACTTGCGAAGGATGTCGTCGACAGAGGCATTATCCTGACGGGTGGTGTTGCGTTGATGCGCGGCTTCAGCGAGAGATTATCACGCGCAATTAACACCCCGGTTATTGTAGCAGAACAGCCATTGAACTCCGTAGCTCTCGGCGTTGGGAAAATTCTCGACAACCTGGGAACTATGAAAAAAGGTTTGATGTCCGTACATCATGGCTCGCGTTAAATGGACAACAGGAGAAGTTCAGCGCGTGAATTTGCTCACGGACTTACAGCGTTGATACTGGCACTGTTCCTTCTAGGTGTAAGCTCCGGTCTTGGCGTGATGAAAAGCCTAGTAGATATTTGGGGCGCAGTGCTGTTCATTCCCGAATATCCTGCTGTTGTATTGCGTGAAGTCTTTCAGAGCTGGCGTTCATGGTCCAGGGACAAAAATTCCCTCAGCCTCGAAATAACAAGACTTCGAAACGAAAACGCCGGTCTTCGTCTCGAACTGGCAAAAATTTCCAGCGAGAAAATATATTCCGGTGACAAAAAGTCCGAAACCAGAACTGCCCGTGTAACGCTTCGTGCGCCGATGTCATGGTGGAGCGAAATTAGAATCGACAGAGGCGAACATGACAAAATCACAATGGGACTGCCAATATTCAGCGGAGGTTATCTCATTGGCCGAATAAGTACAGTTTCAACACTTTCATCATGGGTAGAACTGATAACGTCGTCGTCATTCATGATACCTGCCGTGATTGAGGAGACGCGGGAGCTTGGTGTTGTTGCCGGAGACGGAAACGGTTCTGTATTGCTGAGATATATTCCGACTGGAAGGAGAGTACGTTCAGGAATGAAGGTGAGCACGGCCATGATAGGCGAGGAGTTTCCGCCGGGGCTTCCTATTGGTACGATTGCGGGGGAATTTACGCCTGGTTCTGACGGCTATACGACTTACAGGATTGAGCCTGGCGCGGATTTGTCGAGATTCTACACGGTGAGTTACTAAGATGATTATAGTTATACTGTGGCTGATTCAAGATTTGCTGACGGTATTCACTGGCGGAGGAATGCAAGTACCCGGACTTTTCATGCTTGGGATTGTATGCGGATTACTCCTTGATGACGGAAACGGCGACGGGAATCTCTGGGCAATATGGGCGGCATTCACAGGGGGGATTCTTTGGGACTTGCGATGGGTTGGAATACCGGGCTTCTTCACGCTTGGATATGTTACGGTTGTTCTGATAGTTGTCCAAGTTTGGGGGATAATCCCTCCTCAAGGCCGAATCTCCGGGACGAGCCTGATCGTCTTCATACTCCTCGAATGCTCGCAGCTAATTCCGCCGTTACTGCCCGTTTTGATACTGGGAGGGAGCGCTGGATGGAGCTATTTCCTGACTCAACAGGTCTGGTCATTGCCGGCAATCCTTGTTACGATGTACATATATTTACGGACAATGAGGGACAGAAAGGTTTGATATGGAACTTTTAGACAGCAGGTTGAAATTTTTTCTCGGCTGCATGGCCCTCTCAGTCGCAATACTAGTAACAGGGCTGTATTTCTGCCAGATATACCAGAGCGACAAGTACGTGAGATTAGCGCACAGCAACAGGCTGAGAATGATACGTTTCCCCGCGCCGAGAGGCGAGATATTCGACAGGAATGGTGTACCCTTAGCCGTGAATGATACAACGTTCAGCATAATGGGCTACCCTCTCGACCTCAATACCCCCGAAAAGTTAGAGCATCTCAGCAAAATCCTAAAGCGTCATGGGATACCTTTTGAAGTTTCAGACCTTGAGAAGACGATAAAGCAGCAAAGGCTTGCACCTTACCGGGTGATGAAGATTGTCCCCAATCTTACGATGACGCAGATGGCCGAGCTTATTGCTGACTACGAGTTCCCGAGAGAATTATTCCCTCTGAGCGTATGGCGGCGCACTTACCCCGCAGGAACTACAGCGGCTAACATAATCGGCTACGTCGGCGAGATTTCGGAAACAGAATTGAAGCTTCGTTCAGAGGAAGGCTACAGGGGCGGCGACACTATAGGGAAGAGTGGGATTGAGCGTTCATACGAGGCAGAATTGAGAGGCTCACCGGGTCAGGAATCATTAGAAGTTGACGCCAGGGGGCGCAAGATCCGCACTCTCGACGCTAACCCTGCGGTTAAGGGTGAAGACTTGCGCTTGACGATTGACATGGGGGCGCAGAAGCTGGCTGTTGAACTCCTCAAGGACTGGAAGGGAGCAATCGTAGCGATGGACGTTCACACTGGTGCAGTAATCGCTCTTGCATCAAGCCCGGTTTACGATAACAACCCTCTTTCATGGGGAGTCTCAGGCCGTGAATGGAACGCAATAATGAATGACCCCGAGCGCCCGATGCTTAACCGTGCAATCGCAGGGGTATATCCTCCGGCTTCAACGTTCAAGGCATTCATGTCAATAGCCGCGCTTGAAGAGAACGCAATCACCCCGTCAACGATGATTTCATGTAGAGGTGGATTGAGATTCGGCGCACATCTGTTCAAGTGCTGGAAACATTCGGGGCACGGCTCACTCAATGTAATCGGTGGGCTTCAGCATTCATGCGATGTGTTTTTCTATCAGACGGGGTTACGGACAGGGATCGAAGACCTCATAAAGTGGGGACGTAAATTTCATCTCGGCGAGCCTACAGGGATTGACTTGCCGGGCGAAAGCGGCGGGAATATTGCCGGGCCTGAATGGAAGCTGAGACGCTTCAAATCGGCATGGGCGGGCGGCGATACTGTGAACTACTCAATCGGTCAGGGCTATATGCTAATGACACCGATTCAAATTGCCCGCGAATATGCGGCCATTGCGAACGGCGGAAAGATGGTAACTCCTCACCTCTGCTCGAAAAGCTACAAAGCTCCCGAAGATATAGGGTTAAATCCCACGAAGCTGGAAATTGTGAGAAGGGGACTTGAGGCAGTAGTCTCACGCGGAACCGGTTCAAGGGCTGGAAGATTCGGTGTTCATGTCGCTGGAAAGACCGGAACAGCGCAGAATTCACACGGTGATGACCACGCGCTTTTTGCTGGATACGCTCCTGCTGAAGACCCGAAGTACGTCGCAGTAGCGGTGATTGAGGGTGGAAAACATGGAAGCAGTGTTGCCGGGCCTATGGTGGGACAAATGCTTGCCCATTTATTGTCGCACTGAGTGAACTACCGCCCCTCACTGATTATGATACAATTGCTACAAATTTTTTGATACGAAGAAATTAACGATGAAGATACCATTACTCAACAAATTACGAAGACAGGGAACGCAGATCAAGCTGGAACGGACGCATTACGGAATAAAGTTCTACCTTCCCGAAACGCTCTCAGAGGACGAACTCCTGAAGCTCCTTGTCCGAATCCCGCCAAGTGCGTACAAGCTCCCCGAAGAGCAGGGAGTAGCTTTAGATTTCTCCGGCCGTGAATGCTCGCGGAGACTTATCCTTCACATGCTCAACAGCATAGTCTGGGAAAAGGGAATCCGTGTTGTCTCGTGGCTTTCCGGGAACGATGAATCCCGAAAGCTCTTCAAGGCCGCCGGACTCTCAGTAACCGAGCCGCCTATGAATCTTTCTGACGCAAAGAAGCCGGAATCTCCCGAAACTCCTCATGACCATGCTCACATTCCCGCCCTCAAGATAGTATACGGCTCAATGAGGTCAGGACATAAGGTTGACACTGAGGGCGACGTTCTAGTCTGGGGACACATGAATCCGGGCGCGGAAATCATTGCCGGAGGAAGTGTTATAGTTGCGGGAAAGCTTCTTGGTGTCGTACATGCCGGGGGCTACGGCAGGACTGATGTCTTTGTATGGGCAGGGCAGTTCGAGACTCCTCAGGTAAGGATCGCAAATAAGCTCTGTTTTGCTGACCCTAAGTCAACAACTTGCTGGCGTAAATCCGTACTCATTACACTCGAAGATGGTACGCCGGTGATACGCGAGAATAAATTTCTACAGCCTCGAAAATTAGAACAGGAGGGTAATCTTAATTAAATGTCAGCACGTGTTATCGTAACAACTTCAGGAAAGGGCGGGGTCGGGAAAACTACATCAACCGCAAACATAGCCGCCGCTCTTGCGAAGTTCGGGAAAAAAGTCGTGGCCATTGATGCCGATGTAGGACTGCGTAATCTTGACGTAATCATGGGCTTGGAGAACAGGGTCGTCTACAACTTCATTGATGTTATCGAAAAGACCTGCAAGCTCTCTCAGGCTCTCGTAAAGGACAAGCGAGTTCCGGGACTCTATCTTCTTCCTGCAGCTCAGACGCGTACGAAAGATGCCGTGAACCCCGAGCAGATGGTAGCCTTAGTTGAGGAGATGAAACCGGATTTCGACTTCATACTTCTCGACTGCCCCGCCGGAATTGAGGGAGGCTTCAAGAACGCCGCCGCCGGTGCAGATGAAGCCCTTGTCGTAACAACCCCAGAAATCCCCGCTGTCAGAGACGCTGACCGTATAATCGGAATGCTCGAATCAATGGGAAAGTCCCCAATCCGCCTGATCATCAACCGCCTTCGCCCCAACATGGTACAGGACGGCGATATGCTCGCGAAAGATGACATTCTCGATGTTCTCTCAATCGACTTAATCGGTGTAGTGCCGGAGGACGAGAGCGTAATACGTTCAACGAACAACGGCGAACCAATGACGATGACGCTGGATTCACCGGCTGCTCATGCATATCTCAACATAGCCGAGAGGATTTTGGGGCGTGATGTTCCGTTGATGGACTTGGAGAGCTATGCGACGAGAGGTTTCATCAGCGCGGTAAAGCGTTTCTTTTCGGGAAACAGGCGCAAGAGGTGATTGATATATGGATTTCCTGAAAAAAATATTCGGAGGAGGAAATGACGGTTCCGGCCAAAAGGCAAAAGATCGTCTCAAGATAGTGCTGATACATGACAGAACGGACATATCGCCGCAGCTTCTCGACAATCTTAGAGATGAGATTGTTGACATTCTGGCGAAGTATATGGACATAGACACGCAGAAGATAGAAATCAACCTTGACCACGACGACGATGCAGTAGCATTAGTAGCGAACATTCCAATACTGAGAATAAAGCGCGGGAAAGTAGCGAACCTCTAAAATATGCAATCATTCTGGGTTTCATTGAAGGAAGACATATCCCTCACTGACAGGCTGATGATACTCTGTGCGATTGCGCTGTCATTGTGGGGGGTATTCTGCATTTACAGCGCGGCGGCAGGGACAGCAGGCCGGGGATTCGATTTTGCGTTCCGTCAAGCGTCGTGGCTTGCAGTGAGCGTAATAGCGATGCTCCTGATCATGATTGTGGGACATCAGACGCTTCTTGAGGGAGCATACCCGCTGTACTTCCTGATGCTGTTATTCTTGGTATTGACGCTTTTTGCGCCGAAGGTGAATGGAGCGCAGTCATGGCTGGGTTTCGGCAGCATAAGATTCCAGCCTTCAGAATTTGCGAAGGTCTCAATAATCCTGATGATGTCGAAATTCCTGAGCCGCTATCCGCCGTTGGACTTCAAGACATTCATGATGTGCCTCGGCGTGATAATGCTGCCAGTTTTGCTCGTTCTTATACAGCCTGATGCTGGGAGTGCGCTGGTGTACTTGGTGATCTCGTTCGGAATGTTACTGGCTGCTGGAACACCGATGAAATATCTCGGCGGACTAGTGGGGCTTGGACTGTCAGCAATACCCATACTGTTTTTCTTCGTGCTTAAAGACTACCAGAAGAACAGGATACTGGTATTCATCGACCCAATGCGCGACCCGTTAGGAGCTGGCTACAACGTTATACAGTCTCGAATAGCAGTAGGTTCCGGCGGAGTATCAGGAAAGGGCTTCATGATGGGGACGCAGAGCAAGCTGAAATTTCTTCCCGAGCCGCACACAGATTTCATCTTCAGCGTATTCAGCGAGGAGTTTGGCTTCATAGGGAACATGATATTGATTGCACTGTTTGCCGTGCTTCTTTACAGAATAGTGATAGCCGGAATACGTAGCAAGGAACGTCGCTGTAAGATACTGGTAGCCGGGGTAGCGTCATGGCTTTGGTTCCAGATGTGCGAGAGCATGGGAATGAGCATAGGGCTGCTGCCGATTACGGGGTTGCCGCTGCCGTTTTTGAGTTACGGCGGGAGTTCGCTTCTTGCAACGTTCATAGCGCTTGGGCTGGTAGCGAGCATACACATAGAGGACGCTGGATTGAAGCACAGATTTTAGGAGGAGTTATGTTAATACGCAAAGAAGAAGAAAGAGATTACCGGGCTGTCGAGAATTTAGTGCGCGATGCTTTCTGGAACATCTACCGTCCGGGCTGTACCGAGCATTATGTACTTCATCATATGAGGGAATATCCTAGCTTTATTTCCGAGCTTGATTTTGTTATGGAGGAAGACGGGAAGATAATCGGCCAGAATGTTTTTGTCCGCGCAAATATCAACGCAGATGACGGACGGAAAATCCTAGTCTCAGCGATGGGACCGATCTGTATAAAGCCGGAATATCAGCGCAAGGGTTACGGCAAAATTCTTCTGGACCACTCGCTCAATGAGGCCGTGAAACTCGGAATCGGAGCTATATGCTTCGAGGGTAACATTGACTTTTACGGTAAAAGCGGCTTCACATGCGCGAGCAACTTCGGCATACGCTATCACGGAGTACCTGACGCGCCGTTCTTTCTTTGCAAGGAGCTTGTAGCAGGCTATCTTGACGGCATAACGGGTGAATACTCGCCGCCTGAATGCTACTTTGTCGCAGAGAGAAATCCTGAAGACTTCGAGGCGTTTGATGCTTACTTCCCTGCCAAAGAGAAGAAAATCCTGCCCGGACAGCTTTTCCAGCAATGATAGAGTTCGACGAGTTCAATAATCCAGAATGGGCGTTAATGTCGCAGGTCTCAAGGCCATCGCGTTATTGCGGAAGTGAATGGAGACCGTCAGGAAAAATTTCATGGGACGAAGCAAAGCTCAGAATATGCTTGGCGTTCCCAGATGTTTATGAGACGGGAATGAGCTACTACGGCTTCCAGATAATCGAGGCCTTAATCCAGCGTGAAAATTATCTTGCCGACCGAGTATATTGCCCATGGCCGGACATGCAGGAATTGATGTTATCCCGGAATATCCCCCTTGCGTCAACCGAACAGAAACGCCCCGTAAAGGACTTCGACATTTTAGCGTTCACACTTCCACATGAGACCAGCTACACGAACATTCTCAGCATGTTGAGATTATCGGGAATTAGTGTGCTGAATAGTGAGAGGGACGAAAACTCTCCCCTCGTCATTGCAGGAGGCTACGGAGCATATACCCCCGCAGTTCTTGAGAGATTCATTGATGAATTCGGTGTCGGAGAGGCTGAAGCATTACTTCCTTCAATTTTGCCAGTCGTTGAAGAAATGAAGGGCCGACCCCGTGATGAGGTTCTGAGGGCAGTCTCTAAGCTTCCGGGATTCTACGTGCCTTCGTGCTATTCGGGCGGAGTTGTTGAGCGACAGTATACAGAAGATTTCTTCACGCTAAATTCAATGATAGTGCCGAGCGTCAGCATAGTTCATGACCGTGCGGCTGTGGAGCTTTTCCGTGGCTGCGGAAGAGGCTGCCGTTTCTGCCAAGCAGGAATGGTGAACCGCCCAGTCCGAGAACGTCCAGAGAGTGAGGCCGCAAAATCAATCATGGACATAATATCGTCAACTGGCTGGGAAGAAGCCGGATTACTTTCCCTTGCATCGTGTGATTACTCAGAGATTGAGACTTTAATCGACGACCTGTCACCGTTGCTCAATGAAAGGCACTCGAAACTGAGCCTCCCAAGCCTTAGAATGGACGGATTTTCCGTCGGACTTGCTGAGAAACTTGAGGGACTTCGCTCAAAGCATGGCGGAATAACATTTGCCCCCGAAGCCGGAACTCAACGCCTCCGAGACGTAATCAACAAAGGCATCACAGAGGAGATGATTACAAGTTGCCTCAAGGAAATATTCTCAAGAGGCTGGGAAAGGGTAAAGCTGTACTTCATGATGGGACTTCCTACAGAGAATGACGAAGACCTTGACGCAATCGCCGAAATCTCGCATTCAACGTTAAAACTTGCCCGATCAATGGGACGGAAGCGCGCGACAGTAAGCGTCTCAGTATCCGGATTTGTCCCGAAAGCTCACACCCCGTTTCAATGGGAACGCCAGAACTCAATCGAGGAGTTACGAGAGAAAGGCCGTCGCATAAAATCCCAAATTCATGACCGCAATATTTCCGTGAATTACCACGAGCCAGAACAGACGTTCCTCGAGGGAGTATTGTCGAGAGGGGACAGAAGGACGGGAGACGTGATATTCCGGGCATGGGAGACAGGGGCAGGCTTCGATAATTGGACAGAGCATTTTGACCTTCAGCGGTGGCTTGGAGCATTCGAACATTGCGGTGTTGACCCTGAAAATTACACGCGTGAACGAGGCGAAGCAGAGGCACTACCATGGGACTTCGTGAATGTTGGGATCAGCAAGAGATTTCTCCTCAACGAGCGGCACAGGGCATACAGAGGTGAATTGACGCAGGATTGCCGGACTGGATGCGCTGCCTGCGGAATTGGCTGCGTGAAAAAGTAATTGGAATTTCCGCTGATACTTTGCTTGGCTGTAATACTCGACGCAATACTCGGCGACCCCCGAAATTTTCCACACCCCGTGAGACTAATCGGCCATGTTATAGACTTTTGGCGACAAATATTCTTCAATGGAACTGACTCATTCGTTCGCGGCCTCGTTGTATCGGCTATGACGCTCATTACTGCGGGGCTTTTTGCGTGGACATTGCTTTACGTTTCGGACTACAACGTCGCGGTGAAGGTGTACCTTCTCTATTCGGCTTTGGCGTGGCGGGACTTGAAGGACGAGACGCGGCCTGTATATCAATCTCTAATCACCAACGACATTCAAAGCGCGAGGAGATATTTGTCATTCGTAGTCGGAAGGGACACGGAGAAACTCAACAAGACCGAGATAGTCCGTGCGGTAATTGAGACTATTGCGGAAAATTCTGTTGACGGTGTGATGTCGGTGATATTCTTCGCGGCTGTCGGCAACGCTGTAAATCCAGATTACGGAGCATGTGTTTGTGTATGGCTTTTCAAGGCGGCTAGTACGCTTGACTCGATGCTGGGCTATGAGAGCATGGGGAAATTCGGGACACCTGCGGCAAGACTCGATGATATACTGAATTTTATACCTGCGAGACTTGGAGGGCTTGTGATAATTCTTGCGGGAGGAAATTTTAGAGAAGCGTTGAGAGTTTTCATGAGGGACCGTCTGAAGCACAAGAGTCCCAACAGCGCACACGGTGAGAGTGCATTTGCGGGAGTTCTGGGAGTGAGGCTAGGAGGAGGAGCATATTACGGCGGGAAGTTCGAGGCTCGTGAATGGCTGAACGAGGTAGGACGTGAGCCGGAAGTCGGGGATATTTCGAGAGCATGGAAAGTGCTTGATGCTTCGTGCTTGCTGTCGATTGTAATAATCATAATATTGTCATTGCGGTTGTAGGAATAGTGTCTTAGGTACAAGAAAAATTTAGTAGTATGCTAGAATAGCTACGTTCTGACAAATAATGTTAAATGCTTATTCTAGGAGGAAGCATAATTGCGAGCTTTAAGAAATATAGCACTAATATCAATGTTGGCGATAGCGATTTTTTCCGCAGGTATTGTATATGCCGATTACCAGTTCGACGACCTTCAAGGCCCAAGCGGAGTGGGCTCTCAGTGGGTGGTCATCAACGACACAAACGACACATTCGGAGCATCACACAGCGAGGCAGTGAGAATTTCACAATATCTGCTCCTCGCTTTTGGGGATGAAGATTTGCTCATCCTTGATATCGATG
>CALGGR010000070.1 GCA_937915755.1 uncultured Fretibacterium sp.
AGGCTCGCGAAGCCGTCAGGAAGCTCGGCCTGCAGGGCATCATTTACCCTGAGTTCTCTCCAGAGGAAGAGGGCTCAGACTGGAATGACTATGCCGCTATTCACGGTGTAGTTGAGACTGTCCACCTCATCAGGGCAAAAATCGACTATGAATGCATGAGCAAGGCTCAGAAGGCGGAATACAACATAAGAGCGAAGCTCGCTGAAGCTTTCTATGAGCTTGACCCTAACGTTCAGTTACCACCGCAGGAGTTCATTGGCGGTATCTTTCCGCGCGGATTCGTATCCCTGCTCATCGCTCCCCCGGGCACGGGCAAAACTATCTTCATGCAGAAGTTCTGCTCGGACCTCTCGCTCGGCGGCAACATCTTTGACGGCTTCGCTGATGATGAGCCCGTCCGCAAGTCCCTCATCCTCGCCGGTGAGGCCGGCTATGAACTGCTCGTTCGCAGAGCCGCGTCCCTGAAGTGGAACGTCGACAAGAAGAACGTCATCGTTCTTGATCAGTACAAGGCCGAAACTCTTGGCCTCGATGTCATGTTCGACAGTCAGGAAGGTATTGGCAACGTCAAGAGAATGATTGATATGTTCTCGCCCGACATCCTCTTCGTGGACACTTTCTCGTCCTTCCATGAGAGCGACGAGAACAAAGCTCCAGACATGAAGCCCATCATCAAAATGCTGGCATCCTACGCACGCGAATACAACATCGCTGTCGTGCTTGTACATCACTCACGCAAGAGGCTCGCTAAGGAACGCTCCCTGTCCCTCAATCAGGATGACAGCATAGGCTCTTCCATCATGAACAGACTCGTCGGCCTCATCATCGGCATTGAGCCATTGAAGGACAATGAAGGCGTGCTCCTCGTCAGGCCTCTTAAGTCGTGGTTCAGGGCGTTTTCTCCCTTCACATACACTCTCAAGGAAGGCCTCTACGGCGAGACCATCGTCCAGACCGACCTTGCTCCCGCCAACGTTAATAATTCTAAGGCGGCCGTCTCCTTCTACCTGTCCCAGAACTTCGGGACAGGCGAGTGGTTCTCCTTCTCGCAGATCATCTTGTCCGAGATCGAGGGCAACGTCAGCGAGTGGCAGTTACGGCGCGTGCTGTATGACTTCGTGAAGGCTGGCAAGCTCCTGCGCCGCGGGAACAGCAGGAACATCGAATACTCCATAGCGTGAAATTTATTTTACATTGTTAACGTTAGAGAATTATTCTTGCAGAGCCCCCCTTCCCCTGAAGGGGGGGTATTTCTTGCAAGAATACGTACAAACCTTGATGAACACTAAAAATATTCTTGCAGAGGCTTGCAAGAATGTTGCAAGAATAGCACCTAAAGCAGAGTGCTAACAATCATAAACATTGATGAACACTAGGAAAATCTATTTTTGCAAGGTCAGGATTATTCTTGCAGACCGTTGTTTACTCTGCAAGAATAATTTGATAGACCAAACTCCAATAAATAATGTTTGATAGTATCAAACTATTCTTGCAGTATTCTTGCAGTATTCTTGCAGGGCTTGCAAGAATAATTTATAGATATAATCTTTATTTATAAATATTCTTGCAGAGTTCTCTGTATGTCGCTCAGTAAAAGACCTGACCCCAAAAGAGAAGACAGGGAGAAAGCCTCATTAGCCAGCATGATTGAGTGCTAACAGCTATAATATTTCTGCTTGGAGTCATAGGGGTTTCGGTCTTACCCCTGAACGTTACGCCGAAGTCGGCAGAACATAGGAGAGCGCACACATGGCACATACACTTATCAGCATGGAGCTTGAGGGGTTACCCCCTACGGTGAACAACTACTACGGGCGAACAGGCTGCACGGTCTACAAAAAAGCACAGGCTCGGCAATGGCAGGAGAAAGCAGTCAGCGAGCTTTCCGAGCATTGGGGAAACATCCCCCCCTACTCTGGAGCAGTGGACTTCCATATCGTTTACCTCTGCAAGGACAACAGAAAGTGGGACATAGATAACCGAGTGAAGGCATTGCAGGATTGTCTAGAACAGGCAGGCATCATCGAGAATGACAGGCAAGTACAGAGCCTGCACGTCAGGCGTGAGTATGCTCCAGACAGGGCAGAGACTACAACAAGAATTATCCTCATGGAGTACAAAGGGGAGAAAGACTAACGATGCGTAATGAGTTCAGGAAGACGGAAAAGAGGCTTTACAGTTACCGGCACAACCTTTCACTTCTGGAGGAATTACGGGACAAGGCCGGACTGCTTCGCAACAACGGGGATGTCCACGTGCAGAACTACAGCGGTCGTCTCAAAGCGGGGGCAGTGGATGCAGACCCGGTAGGAGCGTACGTGCAGAGGCTGTTGACACTGGAGCACCGCATAGCTGTGCTAGAGGCCTCAACAAGCCCTGTAACCTGCCTTCTGGAGTATCTCAGCTCCTCGCCAGATGCGATGCATGCACACTTCTTGACGATACTGCAGGACTACTACTTCTCAGGAACACCGGCAAGCAGATTGCTAGAAGCAACAGGGTGGAACAGGTCAACGTTCTACTCACGCCGCCTTTCTCTGATCATCATGGCCGCCGAATGCTTCAGGTTCGTCGCCGAAGAGCAGGATTAGCTGCCTGCTGTAGTCAATCTTCACGCTTGCCCTTCTGCGATTCGTACGCCTGCATGCACATGGTATGTCTGGCATAGTGTCAGTAATAGGTGTTTTAGGTGCCTCATCGCCGAAATCTATAAGGATAGTTCTAGTGTCCTCATGTCTCCTGTGAGTGCGTCTGCGGGGTTTATATGTAGCTGTAGCGGGCTGTTTCTTGGTAGGAGCTGGTACGGGCTGTGCAAGCACAGGCTGTTCAAGAACTACTACAGGTGCTGACGCAGTAGCAGTCTCAGTGTCTCTGTCTTCCGGCACATCGTCAAGAACAGCTAGGTTCGCCTCAGAGTCAGGGCTGTATGCTGTCTCGTCAAAGTCCACGTCGCAACCGGGCGTGCTGGGAGTTTCCATGAGCACGCGACTGTACTCACGGGTGGCCAGCAAATCCCCGTAATACCTGTGGCTTGGAGTGATGTATTCCGTGATTGTGCCTATGTGCTTTACCGTCCTGTCTTCGGGTGCTGAGATGTACTCCGTGAGTTCATGGGGGCTGATTTCCACAAAGGTGATTCTGTTTTTCTTGCGCTGAATGACTTTGTACAGCTTGTTCTCGCCCCATCTGGTTTGGACGTAGACCTTGCCTTCCACGAACCGTTCTCCCTGAAACTCCGGCCTTGCCTGCTTGGCGGGTGCGGGCTTCTCCTGTTCCTGTGGGAAATAAAGCCCCACTATCGCGTCCACGTAGAACTTCTTGCTCATGCGTCTGCCGTCCGTTCTGGGCTGAAACTCCCCGTAACTCTCAGCTATTGCCTTCACTGTGTCGACACTCCCTGTGTTGAGGATTTTGCGCAGCTCTTCAGGGGTTTTGCAGGTGAAGTGGTAATAGCTGTTCCTGCTCTTGTCTGTAGGGCGGGCGCGCGTGTTTGCGGGCTGTTCCTGTGCGGGGTGTGTCTCGACTGGCTTGCGCTGTGCGAGTTCTACCATTTCGGCGAGCTGTGCCTTGTTGAGCTTGCTGTAGCCCTTGAGCCCTAAACGTTTTGCGGCCTTCTTGAGGGTTTTGACTGTTGCTATCATTTGTTGTTCCTCCTTTGAGATTTGTCGCGGGATTTGCGGTTGCGGGGTAATCCTTTGACGGGTTAAAGTATAATCCTTTAAGGGATTAGTTATATCTGTAAGATTGCTTATTTCTAGTCCTTAATGGAACTAGTAAAATATCCTTAGGAGGATTAGATATGAATATAGAGGAAATAAGGGAACACTATATGACAACGCCACAAGCGGCAAAATATTTAGGCTTGACGCGTCATCGTGTAGGCCGGTTGTGCCTTGAGGGCAGGTTTCTCGGTGCGGGGAAAATCGACGATACATGGCTGATCCCGCGTGAGGCAGTGGAAAATCACAAGCGGCTTAAGCCTGGCGATTTGAGGAGGGGTGAAAAATGACGACTAGCACAGATATTCAGGTGCTAATGGTGATACTCGATGAGGTTCGCGCTATCAGGCAAGATAACGCAGAATTTAAGGCAGAAATTCGGCAGGATATGCAGTCCTTCAAAGAAGAGGTCCGGCAGGATATGCAGTCCTTCAAGGCAGAGGTCCGGCAGGATATGCAGTCCTTCAAAGAAGAGGTAGGCAAACAGCTTGACGGCTTCCGTGCGGAATTGTCAGGCGTCCATGCCGAGATAAGGGAAATTCAGCGTGATAATGTGCGCATCCAGTCAGATTTAGGCTGGCTGTTGCATATAGATTACTGGCTGATCACTGTTATGGTCGGAGTGTTCGTGCTCCCTCATGTGCTAAGTTCAGTAACAGCTATAGTTAAGGCTTTAGCTGACGGTGTCCGTGAGATTGTCCGTGTTTTCAGGAAGGGCGGCGGGGATGCATGAGCATTAGGGAGAAATTAGCAGCCCGTCAGCGACAGCAATCCGAGCAAAAGGATGGTGCGGGTATGAAGTGGCTTGACCGAGCGTTACTCAGAATGTCGGCCATCATCTTTGCAGGGTACGCAATAGGTACAGTGATTGCCTTGCTGATAGAGAAGCTGAAATGACGGCAGAGGAGAGAATAGCACAGCTTGAAGCTCGGGTAGGCGAGCTTGAAGATTTTGTGCTGGAGGAAAGAGATAAACGGGAAGAGTTAGTGCGTGAGCTTGAGAGAATCCGAGCAAGCTCCTCCGATAAACTGACAATGTGCGGAATAGTGGTAGCTGTGGCAATAGGATTGATACAAATAGCGATAGGCTTGTTGTCGTTGCTGAAGTAGCCCCTATTGTGTAAAATACGTATTCGATTGGACAAATCTCTTGACTTCTGATAGAATTTGCGCTTGGTAGAGGATAACAAACAGGCACTCTGTGAAACACACAGGGTGCTATTTTTATGCCCGGAAACAGGAGGTGAGGCAATGGCCGAAATTCGGGATGCAAACGGGCGTTTTGTGGCTGGTAATCCCGGCGGCGGCCGTCCGAAAGTTCCTGCGGATGTCAGAGAGGCAATCCGCGCGGCGTGCCCTTAAGCTGTGCGTGTGCTGGTAGAACTTCTGCACAGCAAGAAGGAGGCATATCGTTTGGAGGCCGCGAAGACATTGCTCGACAGGGGCTACGGGAAGCCTGAAACGATGAGCCGCGTTGAGCTGTCAGGGAGTGCAAAGAGCAGTGCAATCGTGTTCAGGTGGATAAATGAGGGAGCAACAGGGAATGTAGAAGCCCAACATGAAGAGTTCAGAGAATGAGTAATGTAATAACCCTACCGTATGAGCCTCGAAAAACACAGCAGGCAATTCACGAGATAATCCGTAACAACAGATTCAGCGTGATAGTGGCGCATCGCCGGTTAGGCAAGACGGTGTGCACAATCAATGAGCTGATCCGGGCGGCTCTGCGTGATGGTTCAGGGAACGGCCGCTATGGGTACGTAGCTCCTTTCCGTTCGCAGGCAAAGTCCATAGCATGGGATTACGTCAAGGACTTCACCGGGCCCGTGCCCGGGCGCGTTGTGAATGAAGGGGAACTGTCAGTTGATTTTCCGAATGGAGCGCGTATCCGGCTGTTTGGAGCGGATAACCCTGATGCGATGCGTGGGCTGTACTTTGACGGCGTGATACTCGATGAAGTAGCAGACATGAAGCCTGAAGTGTTGGGAGCAATAATCCGTCCTGCGCTGTCAGACCGCAACGGCTGGGCTTGCTTTATCGGCAAGCCGAAGGGAATAAACCTGTTCCATGAGCTTTATACGCTGGGGCTGAACAATCCGCAATGGTGCTCTGCAATATACCGAGCGGATGAGACTGGAATAATCCCTGAGCATGAATTAGAAGCCGCGCGGTCAGTAATGAGCCCTAACCAGTACCGGCAAGAGTTTCTGTGCGACTTTTCGGCAAGTGAAGATAACGTGCTGATAACGATCGACATGGTGAGCAGGGCTGCGCGCAAGGGGCTGACTGCGGAAGACGTACGCGGCGCGGTCAAGGTAATCGGCGTTGACGTTGCGAGGTTCGGGGATGACAGAAGCGTAATCTGCAGGCGCGAGGGTTTGTGGTGTCATGAACTGCGCGTTGTGGAGAAAACGGACAACATGACGTTCGCGGGGATGGTAGCGCGTGAGATAGATGACTTCCGGCCTGATGGCGTGTTCATAGACGCTGGCAGGGGTGAAGGCGTGATAGACCGTCTGCGTCAGCTGGGCTACCGGGTAATGGAAATCAACTTTGGGGGCAAGGCGAGCGACAGCGGAAAGTACGCCAACAAACGCTCTGAGATGTGGGACAGAGTGCGCGAATGGCTCGAGGCCGGTGCGGCAATCCCCAACAACCCGGATTTGAAGGGCGAGCTGGCAAGTCCGACGTACAAGTTCGACGCGGCGGGTAAGTTAGTACTAGAGCCTAAGGAGAAGCTCAAGGAGCGGGGGCTGAGAAGCCCTGACATGGCTGATGCCCTTGCGCTGACGTTTGCGTACCCTTTGCGTGCGATGACGGCGCGGCCAATCCGGCGGATAACGGAGATAGAGGAGGATTACTGAGGATGTGTATATCAACGCCAAAGATGCCGGAAACGAAGACGGAAGCCCCTCCGCAGGTGGCCGATATGGATGCGGCAGAAAGTACAGCTGCTGCGCGTGAGAGCGACATGCAGCGCAGGCGGCGCGCGTTATCGAGACTGCATACAATGCAGGGCGGCGCGATGCAGGGTGCGGAGGCCGGGACAGGCAAGGTGAAGCTGGGTGTCTGAGACTAGCGGGAGGCGCAGGAACGCAGATACCGAGTTCACGCAGATGATGCGAGACCGGCGGGATTATGAAGACTGGTGGCGGAAATTGTCTGACATGTTCGCGCCAAACAGAGGCCGTTTCAGCGTGAGTGAGCTTCCGCGAAAACGTGCAGTGAGGTTCAACACGCGTGCGATGCAGATTCCCGACGAATTTGCTGCTGGCATGAAGAGCGGCCTGACAAGCCCCAGCCGTCCGTGGTTCACGCTGACGCTGTATGATACCGGCCTTGCAGAGGTGGAGAGCGTCAAGGCATGGCTGACGGAAATACAAGACATAATGCAGGGCACGATGATACGGAGCAACCTCTATGACCAGCTGTACGACGTGTACAAGGAGCAGGGGATATTCGGGACAGGTGCGCTGCTGATTGAGGAAGATGATGAAGACGTAATCCATGCGCAGAGCCTGACAATCGGCAGCTACGCAATCGGTGTGGACAAGAAAGGACGTGTGAACAAGTTTGCGCGACAGTTCCAGCGTACGTTGAGGCAATTGGCGGCAGAGTTCGGAGAGGACAAGCTCCCGCAAGAACTGCGCTACAGGCTCAAAGAGAAGCCGGACAATACGCGCTATGAGCTGCGAAGCCTGATAGCCCCGAGCGATGAATACCGCCAGCATGACGGAGTAACGGGTAAATTCCGCTACGTCTCATACTGGTGGCTGAAGGGCTACAACGAGCCCGAGTTTCTGCGTGTCGGGGGGTACAACGAATTTCCCGTGATGGTGCCCCGCTGGCGTGTAATCAACGATGACCTGTACGGCCGTGAACAGCCCGGAGATGTAGGGTATGACGATGCGGTAACACTGCAGCAGCTAGAAGTGGATGAACGCGCGGCAATCAAGAAGGGAATAACGCCGCCTGTGGTAGTGCCTTCAAGCCTGACACAGGGAGACCTTCGGGATTATCCCGGCGGTGTAACAGTGTATGACCCTCTGGGAGACGGGAGCGTGCCCGCGATAACGCCGCTGTACCGGGTAGAGTTTGATCACAGGAGCGTAGCAGAGAAACGCCTAGAACTAATCCAGCACTTGGAGCAGATATTCCACGTGGACATGTTCAAGATGTGGACAACGGACATGAGACAGGGACGGACAGCGACGGAAATTCAGGCTCGCGAGCAGGAAAAGATGTTCATGTTGAGCTCGTTGATAGAACGCCAGATGTCGGAGATGCTAGACCCGATGATTGAGCGCATAGCCGGAATCATGACGCGTCGCGGGATGTTCCCCGAGCCGCCCGAAGAACTTCAGGGGCGCGAAATCAAGATAGAGTACATGAGCATACTTGCGAGCATCCAGAAACAGGCGGGATATTCAGGAATAGAACTGCTCGTAAACTTGGCCGGAATGATGGCACAGATGCAGGCCGGAGCGGGAAGAAGCCCCGATGTTCTCGACAAGCTGGACTGCGATGAAGTGATAGACCAGATAGCGGATATGTACGTGCTGCCCGCCGGTGTAGTTCTCGGGGATGACTCAGTTGCGGAGCTCAGACAGCAGAGGCAGGAGGCACAACAAGCAGCGCAGCAACAGCAGCAGATGATGGCGGAAGGCCAAGCAATGGCTGACGGTGCGCCGAAGGTTGCGGGAGCAATGCAGACGTTGAGCGAAACGCCGATACCTGAGGGCGGGAATGCCCTTGAAGGATTGAGCGACATGCTGAACACAGGAGGCGGGCTGTTATGAACGAACTAGCGCGCAAACAGATACAGGATGATTACAGGGAAATTCTCTCGAGCGATGCAGGGAAGCGGGTGCTCGGGGGAATTTTTTACGGAGGAAGGCTGACCACAACCGGCTGTTTGTCGGACTACCTGCAGGGAGAAAGAAGCCTTGCGTCAAGGATAGCAAACACGGTGTATGAGGTGAATCCGTACGGAGTAGCGGACTGCCTGACGGCCTACGAAGAATTTATGAAGGAGTATCCAAACGATGAGCGAAGAGATAACACAGAGCCCTACGACTACGACGAATGAAGAGAGTGCACAGCCTGAGGTGAAGCCTGAGGAAGCAAGTGCGTCCAAGCCTGCGCTGTTCGATGATGGGGAAATGCCGCCGGATGAGGAAGAAGCCCCGCCCTCAACGGAGGAAATCCCGGAGGCAGTCAAGGCAGAGGACATAAGCATACCCGACGGCTACGAATACGAGGCCGAGACCGGCAAGAGTTTTCTTGACATCCTTAACGACGAAACGCTGAGCCGCAAGGAACTCGGGCAGAGGCTGTTTGACCTGTACCAGAGTCAGATGGTGAAAATGCTTGAAGGGCTGAAGGCGGCGGACAAGGAACGAGTGAAGAAGTTCACTGCGGACATGGATGCGGAGAAAGCCGATTGGATGAAGCAGTGCGAGTCAGACAAGGAATTTGGCGGCCAGAAGTGGGAGGGCTCGCAAGCCGTGATAAACAGGGGCTGTGAGCACTTGGCCACACCTGAGGCTGTGAGGGTGATGCAGGCCTACAACCTGAACACGCATCCTGAGGTAGTGAGGATGTTCTACAGAGCGGGTCTGCTCGTAGGAGAGGACAAGTCGCCAGCCGCCGGAAACGGAACGGGGAAGCCTGCAGATACAGCGATGGCGATATTTGGGGAGAGCTTGAAGGAATACCACAAGAGGAGAGGCGAGGTTAATTAATGGCGAGTGAATTTCTGACGCTGATGGATCTGCGTTCGCGCCTGATGCCTGACGGAACGCCGGTAAGTTCATACGCGGAGCTGCTTGCGCAGGAGAACGACATACTTGATGACATACCGTGGACGGCGGGAAACCAGCTGACGGGAGATATACACTTCAAACGCACAGCCCTTCCGAGCGCACAGATACGGCGCATCAATCAGGGTTTCGACAGCAGCAAAGGAGCGGTTGAAGCAGTCCGCGAGACGTGCGTCGAGATAGTCTCAAGGATGACGGTAGACATGAAGGAATTAGACCTTGCGCCGAGCCCCGAGAAATACCTTCTGAGCGAGAGCAAAGGGCACGTGAGCGTGATGAACGACACGCTGATAACAGATTTCTTCTATGGAGCAGACCCCGAAGGTATCAAGGGAATAGCAACGAGGCTGAACAGGTTATCACACAAGCAGGTAGTGAATGCCGGAGGAACAGGGAATAATCTTGCGTCAATCTACATTATCAAGTGGGACACGGACGAAGTTACCGGTATATACCCGAAGGAGACGAAGGCCGGGCTTGATGTGTACATGAAGGAGAATGAGCTTGTGCCTGACAAGGACGGAAAAACATTTCTTGCGCACATAACAATGTGGTCATGGTTTGTGGGTCTGAAGGTCAGGGATGAGAGGTATATAGCCCGTCTGTGCAATATAGACCGTGATGCACTGCTGGGCAGCGGAGACACCGCAAAAGAAGCCCGGCAGGACTTGTTCAGGAAGCTGATACTTGCGCAGGACAAGATATACCATGTGAATGACGGGCGCGTAGTAATGTACGCAGATCCGCAGATATTCAGCATTCTCAAGATAGCGGCATTCGAGAAGTCCAATATGGCACTAGGATATTCGGACATCAAAGAAGACCGGCGTATCTTGAGCTTTGCGGGAATACCAATCAAGCGCAACGATGCGCAGAGTGTGGCAGAAAAGAAGGTGAGCTGAGTGATATTCGACTATGAATTAATGTTCGTGGATGACCAGAACAACACGCAGAAGAATATCACCTCTGGAGTGCTCGGGGCTGCTCTCGACATAATGGGCGATGGGCAGGGGAAGGGGTTTCCTGCGACGATAGCAATAGCGTTCAGCTCTGACACTACGGCAACGGCTGACCCTGACATTCAGTTTGCGATAGAGACGGCGGACAACGCGAAGTTCACGAAGAGCACAACGATACCGTTATCACTCCCAACGCCGTTGAAGAAGGCAGACCTTTCGGCCGGAACAGTGCTTCCGTGTCCCCTGCCGAAAGTAGGGCTGAAGAGGTACGTGAGGCTGAGACTGGGAGCAGACAGCGCGATAACGTGCATGGGCATTAAGGCGGGGTTTGTACTTGACGCGCCGGAGCAGTAGCAATGCCGCCGACAATCCGCAGCCTCTGCGAACAGGCGATAGTTTTAGTGCGCGGAAAGAGGCTGATACTGAACACGGAGGAGCTGGAGAAGCTCAACGCTCTGGACTATGAGGGGCTTGCATATATTCATGCGCAGGATGAAGCGGTAGTCTGCGCAATGAACTTTGCCCGAGTCAGAGACAGGCTTCTTCAGGTTTACGCGTGGGTGTTTGCACGCAAGCACAAGGTATATTCCAGCGGGGAGAGCCGCGTTCTTCCTGCAGACTTCCTGACGATGTTATGCGTACTGAAGGACGGAAGCCCGCTGGAGTACAGTTCAGGCGTACCGCAAGAAGCCAACGAGATAATTTATACCGGCAGGCAGGATGACGTGAGCACTTGGCCTCCTCTGTTCTGCGATGTGTTCTGCTACAGCCTCGCGATTGAGATATGTCCTGCAGTAACAGGGACGGCGGGATATGTCCAAATCTTGGAGCAGAAGGCACAAGAGCTTATCCATCGTGCCCAGCAGATAGGGTTAATCCATGCGGAAACGAGACTGACGCTGAAGGAAGAGCTGTATAACCGTGCGATAGGATTAGCGCGGGGGGCGCGGACGCTCAAGGAAACTGGTACTGCGGCAACGGAGCAGGGGACGGATAACGCCGGATTTGTGAATGACCGAATGACGGCGGAATATCAGGCGTGCGTGAGGGCTTCGGGCAGTGTGAGGGACAGGCTTCTCGGGCTTTATGCGTGGAGGTTTGCGCGAAAGCGAGCACTGCTAACGAAAGCAACAAGCACAATTTTCGGCTGGAAGTATGCTTACGAACTGCCTGAAGACTGCATAAAGGTACTCTCTCTGCACTCGCACAGTCTGCCTTTTGACGGAGAGCCGGAGGATTATGAGGAAGCCGGAAGCGTTATATACAGCAATGAGCTAACGCCCGAAGTGAGTTACACGGCAAGGATAGACGAGATGTCCGACTGGCCGGGCGTGTTCGCGGATGTGTTCTGCTACAATTTGGCGCAGGAAGTAGCGTTGTCGACAACAGGAGATGCGAATACTCTCCAGCTTCTGGAGGCGAAAGCGCAGAATGTCATCAAGGAAGCACAGAGGTTAGGCGAGATTCGGGCTGATGTGAAAATTCCTGCAGGTGAGGAACTGTATAACCGAGCAATAGCGTTAGTGAGAGGCCAGAGGATAATATCACCGTCCGGCCAAGCCAGCGCAGAGCAGGGAGCGGACTTCACGGGAGATGTGAACTACCGCGAGCGTGAAGCTATGGCAGTATGCAGGCGTTCAATGCCGGAGCTGAGAGACAAGCTGCTGACACTGTATGCGTGGAAGTTCGCGAGGAAGTCATCAGCTATCTTTCCGTTGCCCAATAAGAAGCAGGCCGGATGGGATTACGCGTACACCAAGACCGGCGGATGTATGAGGGTGCTGGCCGTGTTCTCTGGAGATGAGCCCGTCGAGTATGAAGAGGCGGATGAATGTATCCTCTGCAACGCGTCAGAGAATATGACGATGCGCTATACCTGTGCGGTGAACGAAATATCAGGAATGGATGCAGTGTTCCGCGAGGTGCTGTGCTACGAACTTGCTGAGGAGATCTCGGCGGCTTTGACTTGGAACGCAGAGAACATTGCCCTTTTGGAGCAGAGGAAGCAGGCTTTAATTCAGAATGCCTATCGTACTGGAGCAATCAGCGAGGAGACGATAATCCCCCTCAAGGATGAATTGATAGGGCGTGCGGTGTCGTTGTCGTACGGGACGCGTACGCTCTCGCCGACCAGCGACGCATCAACAGCACAGGGCGCGGACAACGCCGGAATGAGAGACGCGCGCTATCTCGCGGCAATCAGAGCCGCAAAGCAGAGCTACGAGATGGTGAGGCGCAATCTTCAGGAGATGTATCCGTGGGTGTTCCTCAGGCGCAACGCGGTGTTAACGCCAGCAGAAGCAATATCCGGGTGGAGATACGGATACGTTTTGCCGCCTGACTGCCTTGCGGTGCTGAATGTGATTGCGGGCAATGAGCCCGTGTACTATGAGGAAGCTGATGGCAACGTCTACTGCGACGGTGCAAATGCGGAAGTCAGGTACAGCGTGGAAGTCATGAGCCTCAAGGACTGTTCGCCGATGTTCAGGGAAGTGTTCTGCCTGAGGCTTGCGCAGGAAGTAATCACCTCAACGACGAACGACATCAACGCATGGCAGGCACTCGAGCAGAGGGCGGAACAGATAATCCGGCACGGCTACATGACCGGCCAGATACAGAACGAGACGCACATAAGCCTGAAGCAGGAAGTGTACAACCGGGCGATAAGCCTTTCACATGGAGCAAGAACGCTCAAGAGCACGAGTGAATCTGCAACAACGCAAGGGATAGATTATGGCGGCCTGAAGAACCCGCGCAACATCGAGGAAATCCGGGTATGCCGACAGTCATCAGGAAGTGTCAGAGACAAACTGCTTCAGCTGTATCCGTGGGTGTTTGCACGGAAGAGCGCGGAGCTGACCCCAACAGGGACAATATCCGGCTGGGACAATGGATATATTCTGCCGTCAGACTGTCTTGACGTGCTTACAGTGCTGTGCGACGGCGAGCCCGCAGACTTTGAGGCCGTGAATGACCGAGTGTACTGCAACGGAGCGAATGCATCAGCAAGATACACCGCACGTGTTGAGGATATGGCCAAGTGGTCATCCGGCTTTGTTGACGTGTTCTGCTATGAGCTTGCTGAAGAGATAATCAGCGCGACGACCGGCAGCAATGAACAGGTTGTAGTTCTCGAGCAGAAGAAACAGGCACTGATAGCAGACGCGTACAAGACAGGGGCAATCAAGACAGAGACGCGCATACCCGTGAAGCAGGAGCTGTACAACCGCGCTATAGGGCTCGTGAAGGGGCTGAAGACGGAGAAGGCGGACGTACTTGATACCAGATATGAGGATGAAATCTCTGCTTGCCGCAGGGGATATAACAGCATAAGGGACAGATTATTACAGTCTTATGCATGGGTATTCGCGCGCAAAACAGAAATACCCGCGCAATTATCTGCTAATGTACCGGGCTGGCGTTACACGTACCTTCTTCCTTCGGACTGCTTGAAGGTGAACGCGGTGATAGGCCAAGACCGCCGGGCAAGTATGCCGGGCTCAGACTGCGAGTGCGTGAACATCTCAGAGTATCCCGATGCAGTGGAGCTTGCGAATTGGGAGACAGCCGGTCATGAGCTGTACGCCAACCGAGATGTAGTGTACGTGAGATACACAGCGTGTGTAGAGGATTATCGCGAGTGGTGCGCGGCATTTACTGAAGCGTTCGTGCTCCTGCTTGCGATAGAGGTAGCGTTGAACGTAGTCGGGGACAAGAACATAGTGGTAATCTTGGAGCAGAGGCTTGCACGGGTAATCGAGGACGCGCAGGCCAGCGGTCTGATACGTGAAGATACCCGCCTGCCGGTGCAGAGAGAAAGCGAGAGAGCAGGTAACGTCGGGCGCATGTATCTGGACTATTCCGGGATTCCTACATGGCCGTGCGGAGACAGGTACGGAAGGAGAATGTGTGATGAGGCTGGAGCAGGCAAGTTTTGCGAGCGGTGAGATAAGCCCTCTTCTCCATGCACGAACAGACTTGGCCAAGTACCATACAGCACTAGCGGAGCTCGTGAACATGATAGTACTTCCGCAGGGAGGCATCACTCGGCGTGCGTGTTTCAGCAATCTAGGCGTTACACAGAATAGCACGAACGGGACATACACCGTGAAGCTGATACCGTTCGAGTACAACAGCACAGACAGCGAGCTTCTGGAATTTGGAGACCGGCATATCCGAGTACTGCAGAAATCTGCGGAAGGATACAGCACGGCGTGCACGATAGACAGCCCGTACACGATAAAGGAATCAGGAGCACTGCGTTATGTTCAGAGCGGAAATGTGATGTTCCTTGTGCACAGAGACCACAAGCCGCAGATGTTGGTACGCAGCGGGCTTACCTCATGGAGTATCGATGATATGCCATACAGCGGCGGCCCGTGGATATCAGGGAGCGAATGGAACGCTGATGCAGTCCTGACCATAGATACCACCGTCAATAGTGTGCACAGCAATAAGGACATATTCAGCGCAGGAATGGCGGGTACGCTTCTGAAGGTGGAATACCCTGTGAGAGGGACATCAACCACGATAGGCATTCCCGGCCAGACTGAGGCTATAGAGGTCAAGGGAACACTGAACGTGATGACGGCCGGAGAGTGGCGCGGCGAGATAACAATATGGCGCAAAGCTTCAGGCAGTTCGTGGCTCGAGATGCGTAAATACATGCGCACAGACAAGGATAAACAAGGACAGTGGGACATCACGATAACGGAGACGGAAGATTACGTGCTGTACCGTGTAATAGCCGCAGAGTACACGGACGAGGAGACCGAAGAGACCGAGCCGGTATTCCACGCGGCAACAGAGAATGACTACAAAGTGTTTGTGTCTTCGAGCGGATTCCTCAAGCAAGAGATATACAAGATAACGCAGGTGTACTCAGAACGAAGCGTAAAGGCTGAACTTCAGACGGCTGTAGAGGGGGCAGATGCAAAAAAGTACTACGCGAACATCACCTTGTGGAGTATAGGAGCATGGGGAGAAGCGCAAGGCTACCCTTCATCATGCGCTATGTATCAGGACAGGCTTATTCTGGCTGGGAGCAGGTATCAGCCGCAAACAATCTGGATGAGCCGGACGGGCAGCTATGCAGACTTCGGAACATCTGACCCCTTGAGGGATGATGACGCAGTAACAATGACGCTTGCGGGTTCGAACGCTGACAGAATACACAGCCTGTTGAGTGCTGGTGATTTGCTAGTGTTCACGACGGGCGGCGAATGGAAAATCAAGGGGAGCGGAGACAGCGGGGCAATAACGCCGACGGCCTTAGCTGCGCACCAGCAAACAAACATAGGAACGAAAGACATTCAGCCGTTGGTGGCTGGAGGACATGTGATTCTAGTGCAGTCTCAGGGCAGGAAGGTTTATGCGCTGGGATATGACCTGAACATAGACGGCTACACAGGAAGCGAGCTGTCGATACTGAGCGGGCACATATTCGAGGGAGCTGCGATTGTGGACATGGCATACCAGAAAGAACCCGACAGTCTTTTGTGGTTCGCGCTTGAGGACGGGACATGCGCTGTGTGCACGTACAATCCCGAGCATGAGGTCATAGGGTGGAGCAGGCAGGAATTTCCGGCCGGGAAAATTAAAGCAGTATGTGCACTGTCAGATGAGGCAATGACAAGGATATTCACGGTATGCGACACAGGCGGGAACGATGGCACACAAAAGAAGCTGTACATGAGCCGAGACCGCCGGACAGAGAGTTGGTACACCGATGCCGGGTTGAGCTTTGAGAGCCGGATGCGTACGTTGAGGCTGAACGCAGGCAGTGAGGACGGGAGCATGTTCACGGCCAAGAAGCTGGCAGCAAGACTGGTAATCTCAGCGTTGAAGACTGGCGAAATGTGGGCAGCTCCCGGCGACTGCTCAGACTCGCACAGCTGGGAACGCCGCCGGAAAGTTGATGCAGGAAACACGGAATACCTGACAGATGCGGAGCTTCAGCTTGATAACGGCTTCAGCAGTGATGCGAGCATACAGATACGGAGCATCGGCAACAACCCCATGACGATAGCAGCGATAACACCGCTTATAACAGCCGGAGGATGATGAATGTGTACACAGGGAACGGAGTAACGAAGAAATTTCCATTGCCAGCGGGATATGACGGGAGCGAAGTCTACCTGATATTCCCGACAGGCCGGAGCATAAAGATGAAGAAGGATGAAGGATACACAGTCTCAGACGGGGCTGTGTATTTTTCTGGGGCAGTACCTGCGGGTGTAACAGTGAGCTTTGATGAGCCGGAAGGTTACGGGGCGGAAGAAAACTCCATAAGTTATGTGGTTATCTACAACGATGGACACATAGTCGAGGTAGCAGAAGACCCTGCGGAATATTTGGCGCAGTCGCAGAAGGTGCTTCAGGAGGCACGCAAGCACTATGAAGAGGTGAAGTCATACGCAGAAGAGGCAGTAACCAAGATGATGGAGCTTCAAGAGAGTTTCGCGAATGACTTTGACGGCAAGCTGTACAGATACACATCACAGGCGCAAAGCACGTTGGAGAACACAGCAGAGGTACTGAGGACAACAATACACAGCGAGCTTTCGGCGGCACTGCTCAAGATAGAACGCAATGCGCAGACAGTAGACACCGGGCTTCAGATAATGGAGCTCCTGAAGAACGAGACACAGAGGGTTTCAGAGACAGCGGCGGAAGCAACGAAAGCGTCTGTTCTAGAGAAGTGCGCGGAGACCTTGCGGGCATATGACGCAGTGAAGGCCTTGACGAAGGAGTGTGAGTACTACGCGGAGGAGGCCAAGAGTGCTTCACGCAAAGCCGGGCTTGAGACGGAAGCGGCGATGAGGCAGAAGGCAGAGGAGGAACTCGAGATGCTGAAGAGTTTGCGGATGAAGTTAGAGGCGGACAGTGAGGCATTGCACAGCCGCCTAGATAGTGCGTGGGAAATCCTGAGGGGCGGTACAGATGGCAGATAGCTATGCGTGCAACATAAACACGAATCCTGACGCGATGGGCAACATGTATTTTCGCGGACTGTGGGAATATTGCCCCGAGTACAGGACAGGTGATGTAGTGCTCCACAATGGGGTGATGTACTTGTGCATCAAGCCGCACGCCGGGCATGAGCCGACGGACAAGGACAGCGCGGACTGGTGGCACAAGATAACTCCACAAACGGAAGATGACGCAGGCACAGTAACGCGCAAGGTGCTTGACGGAGGATTTGCCACGACACTGGCGAATGACAGCTACGAGGATACCGAGCCTGTGGATGAGGTAAACGGAGGAACATCGAGCGACAAGATATACATGCCGCTGATATGAGGAGCAGAGAATGGCAACTTACACAGAGATACACATACGGCGAGACAGCACGCTGAACTGGTACGCGAGCAACCCGCGCCTGGCACTAGGCGAGCCCGGAGTAGATATGACGCTCCGGCGTTTCAAGATAGGGAACGGTATAGACCGCTGGAATGACCTTCCCTACATGAACGATGACTTGTACAAGCAGCAGGACAAGACGACGCAGGAAATAGCAGACAAGGTGCAGATGCTGCTGAACAAGATAGCCGCGAACAAGGTAGATGCGGATACGAAGATAGAAAGCCTTTCGTCAGACTTCCGAACGACGAGGCGTGAAGTAACCTCGAGGATGGATGCAGTCGAAGAAGAGCAAGCGACCTATGAAGAGGGGCTGACAGCGCGGCAGACTGCTTACGAAAACAAGCTGACGGCTCGTCAAAACGGTTACGAGGCTAACCTAACAGCGGAATTTGAGGGAACAAAGGCAGAGGTTCACGCTGGTCTTGACGAGTTCAACGACACCCGCGACAAGCTGACAATAAGGATGGACGTGATAGCTGGCCAGTCGACGGAAGACACGGAGATACTGGATGCGCGTATAGATGCGTCGGATGTGGTACATCCCAACTTAGGGCACGTGATCAGGAGCATTCACAGTTCACTTCTCAATGCCGAAGCAAAAGAGGCTGCCGACAAGACAGAGGTAGAAGGCGAGCTTGCGGATATACGGGAGGCAGATGCTGATCAGGATGCTGAGCTTCAGAGGCTGGAGGATACAACCAGCAAACAGGCAGCCCGTGATGAACACCTTCAAGAGCAGATAGACGAGGCGGCCGAAGGAATACTGAGTACGCAGGCGTTCTTGATGGAGACGACGCAGAGAGCCCGTGAAGTGTCAGACGAGCTTGAACAGGAAATCATCATGCGCCAGCGTGAAGATGAAGTAATTAGCAGACTGCAGCATGAGCGTGCGGAACATCTCCAAGAGCAGATAGACGAAGTATCCGGCGAGGTAATCAAGTCGACGCTGGATGAACACGCAAGAGATGAATACCACACAGGCCGTGAGACGGAGCTTCAAGAGAGCATAGAGGATGAAGGCGCGACTCTGCGCGGGCGTATAGCAGACAGTACGAACTACCTTAAAGAGCAGGCCGATGAACTGGCGGGGATAGTGCTTGAGGAGATGTCCTCATGGCGCGAGAGCCTGAACACGGAGAAAGACGCGCGGGAAGCCTCAGATGCCAGACTGCAGGAAGAAGCATCTAACGAAACCCGAGAACGCACGGACAAAGACGTACACATTCAAGAACAAACGGACGAACTTGCAGAAACAGTACTGGGTACGTTAAGCCTGATAAAGGACGAAGAACGGACACGCCAAGAAGAAGCAAGCCGTCAGTTGCGCGAAATGTCTGAGCTTGAGGAACGCGAGGCCGACGCAGAATCAGATTTGTCAGCCGGAATATTAGGGCTGTCAGTTCTGCAGTCTGAGACAATGCGGAGCACTGGGGAACATCTTGCCCGCATAGAGAAGACAGCGGAGCAGGACACTGGGCATCTGCAGAGCCAGATAGACGACAGTGCAGAGGCCGTTATCCGCACAAGCCTAGCACTCGCCGAAGAAGGGCGGGCAAGGACAAAGGATACGGAAGAAACCCGCAGAGAACTCGCAGACACTACCGGGCATCTGCAGGAGCAAGCAGATGATAATGCAGAATCAAGTCTGAAGCTGTCTCTTGCAGTGTCAGAGACGAGAGCAGACAATGCCAAGCTGAATGCCCACCTTAACGTGATAGAGCAGGCACTTCTTGAAAGCGGGATACTGAGCCAAGATGACATACCATTCACAACAGACTCCGATATAGATGCAATGCTTGATGATGTATTTTCCGGCAATGGAGGAGAAGAGACAGAGCCGGACGAAGATGAAGACTTCAACGGAATGCTTGATGAAGTCTTCGGGTCATGATGTTTAGCCGTGAGTGCACGCACGGAGAAGCATAGAACAAACTACACTACGGAGGTAACACAATGAGCTACAACGTAAACCAGAAGGCAACGCTGGGACAGCTGAAGTCCTTAGCGCAGAGGGCAAAGGGAGCAATCGACAGCGCGATTCAGGCACTGCCGACCGAGATGTTCCTTGACCAGGCAAAGACCGCATTTATCCCCAATTTTGCGTTCAACGGGACGACCTACGCGGGAGCAAGCAACCCGAACCTTGACGGCAAGCCTGTGCTTGTCTTGGCGGTGAAGGGCATTGACCACACCAACAACAACGCGGAGACCACAACGTACAGCTTCCTTGACGTGAGCACGCTTGTGGACACGTACACGGCGAAGACCGGAGCAAGCGCACAGATACTGAACATTTCCGGTTATGAGATTGAAGTCAAGTTTGACAACACGCTCACGACCTCAGCTAACGGACTTGGTGTAGCAGTCTCAGCAGTAGCCAACAACGCAATCACGAAGCAGTCTGACGGCTTACACGTTAATATAACCGGCAAGGCAGACAAGGTCGATAGGGCAACAGCAGCAGAAGCTCAGAACCCCTACGATTCAGAGACAGAGTCAGCGAACTACGCAGCGTTCAACTCAAGCTATGTTCTCACAGGACATGTAGCAGGCCTTGACGCAAGCGGCAATCTCACTGACACAGGAATAGTCGCAGCAAATGTACTCACGACGGCGAACATTACGACCGACGCTGAAGTTGAAGAGGCATTAAACGGAGTGTTCGGAAGTTCCGGCTCAGGCGATTAGTAATAAGTAAAAACATAAACGGGCAGTCCTGATAACGGCATTGGGGCTGCCTTTATTTTCTTAATGGAGTGAAATAATATGACGTACGACCCAAATAAAGCTGTCAGGGTAAAAGACCTTGTTGATTTTGCAGAATACGTAAAAACGAACTGGGCGTGTAAATGTTCTGGTTCTGGAGGTTCAGGCGGTGAAAGTGGTTCAGGCGGCTCCGGCAGCTCTGGGCAATTCACAGGCACGGGCGGCAAATTCGGCTATAGAATAGACAAGAATAACAGCGACCCTGCTACCCGTGTTGAGTATCTCTATGACGCAGTAGACATGACACCAGCTTATATGGACTTTACGAATGACGAGTTCAATTACGGCGACTGGGGCAGCGTATGGTTTGTAACGAACAATAAGCCCTTAATGCTCAATAGCGACGGAACTGTAGATTATTATCTTAATCCAGATGACTACGACGAGAAGGAAGACGGCACAGCTTCGGACGTATCGAACACATCATATGACGGGAACGCAATGGCTCAGATACCGTTAGTCTGGATAAAACGCTATGAAGCTAATGATAGATCGGAAGAGCACACGTCTGAA
>CALGGR010000071.1 GCA_937915755.1 uncultured Fretibacterium sp.
GTATCAAGGATAACCAATTAGCTATCGCACTTGATAAGGTCGTTGACTTCTTTACCGGCCAAAGTATTCTCGCTGTGTCAGGCGTGGTTCTGGAAGCTCCTACTAAAAATCAGTTGCTTACTCCCGCGCTCATCGCAAGGCACTTCGGCGTATCCGTTCGCAGGGTTAATGATACTCTCACCGCTGAAGGCTATCAGCATAAAGTCGGCACTGATTTTGAACCTCTTGAACTTGGCCTACCCTTTGCTGTCATGGTCGATACCACTAAACGTAATTGCGACGGCTCACCGGTACGTATGCTTAAGTGGGACAGCTCTATTCTTGATGAAATTGAACCGCTGTTTACTGCTGTTCACTCTTAGTCGGGGAATACATCATGGCCACGTTCTTTCGTTCTTGGATTAAACGGCGCAGGTTGAGTTTTCGCCTGCACCGCATCTTTTTGTCCGACATCATTGAAGGCTTGCTTTGCACCTTCAATCGATACTTACTTCGTGAAAGGAGTTGATTATACCATGTTCAATAAGGGCAGAATTGACACCCTTTACTCCTCCATCGATAAGCTATGCTCCATTCAGGACGATATTAATGCGTCCCTTCTGGATATGCCCTTTGCTGAACCCGATGACCCCGATTGGGACGTTTGGACTAATAAGAAAGGCGTTCGCGAATTATCCGCTTTGGCTAATATCATTTAGAATGCTATCGATTTCGCCAATAACGCTGTCCTTTCTATTGATACTTCTGCTAACTAAAAGTCGAAACCGGTTACTGCTTTCTCCTCGCCGGTCTGTCCGTTATGCGGGCACTGATGATGACTGCCTCCTATGGCTGGTACGCAGATTTTAGACACTATACGAAAGGTTGGGATATTCGGTATTTAGTTCTTCACATCTTTTTTCTTTGGCGCATTTTTACTTTCAAGTCAGCACCCTTGTCCGCTGTTACTTCTTTCACAAGGGAGCTTCTTTTTATTTTAGGAGGGTATTATAACCATGAAACCTTTATATCCTATTGATAATGATGTTTTAGAACATATCGGCGCGGCGGCTCTTATCTTTATGCAAAACCTTGATGTTTTCGGTCAGGTTACTTACAAGCAGTGCTGCTCTCTCTTCACTGACGTTATCGGCGACGACGAAGACATACATGAGGCCAGAATAATCCATGAAGCCCCAGTCATGTATAAACTGCTTTCGGATATTCGCGACTGCCTCACCGATTATGACCTGCCTAGCGATATTGAGGCTGATATTCGTGAACTGCTAGACCGCATTGACTGCGTGGAGGAGCAATCATGACAAACGCACTGCAACTGCTCACTACCAAAAACCTTGACGGCATTTATCTTGACTGCTACGTTGAACGGGGACAGGAACATAGCGGCGACTTCTGGGCTACTAGGGAGCAAATCGGAATGTTGCTAGGGTATGTGAAACCTAGAGACGCAATCGCACATATTCATATGCGTAATAAGGAACGTTTGGACAAATTTTCAGGGGTTGTCAATCTGTCAACCCCTTCGGGAACGCAGGCAACAACGGTCTACAACTTCAAGGGACTGCTTGAAATATGCAGGTACAGCAATCAGCCTATAGCAAATGACGTAATCGATAAGCTGTGGGAGATAGCGGACGAAATACGCAGGACAGGCAGCTACAACGCATATGAACTAGAGCCGTTGAATGTGCGAGCCAGAGTAGCGGAAGTATTGCAGAGGTTAGCCCTGCAGGTATCAGATAAACAAGATAAGCAGGAGATAATCAGCGAAGCCTTCAAGATAGCGACGGGGCACGAACTGCCGAAGAAAGAAGAGCCAGCCCCAACGGCTAAGACCCACCGCTATTGGACAGCCCAGCAGATAGGGAACACCTTAAAATGGGCAGCAGACGCAGTACTGCATAGAGCGGAAAATCTAGGTATCACGAAGAAAGAGCAAAACGGCTATTGGGATGGCGATACATGGTATTTCAGCAAGGAAGGTCGCAAGAAGTTCCTTGAATTAGTACACAGAGAAATCGTCAAAATAGAGGACGGCTTCGAGTACTATGAAGACGGCAGGAAACACATACATTGGAGCTTTGACATTTGAGACGAGGATTTGAATTTGAGAACGAGTTAAACCGAGTAAGCAAGTACCTGAACGCCAACGGTATCCACATGCACAAGAACCATGCCCGAAGAACGGAACAGGGGATATATCTTGAAGGCGAGCCGTTTGACTACGAAGTACTGAACAAGGGAAAGCTGCACTGTTTTGACGCGAAAGAATGTTCCGGAGACCGCTGGAACTTGAAGAACGCGAAATTGAGCCAGTTAAACAATCTGCTTGTGTGCCGTAAAAACGGTGCACAGGCATATTTTTTAGTGTGGTTTAGGAAGCTGAATAAAATAATCCGTTTTGACGCTGAAACAGTAAGACAGGCATTAATAGCCGGGCAAAGCAGTCTAACACCAAAGGAGGGGACAAAATGGGACTGGACAGAATTGCTTACATAAAGGAACGTTACAGCGTATTAGAGTACGCGCGGGACGTGTTAGGTTTGCCTGTGAAGAACAGTGGAGACCGCTGCATATCTCTAGCACCAAATTCACATAACGCTACAGCGATGGTTGTGTATGAAGATTGGTGGTATGACTTCAAGCAGGGTTGCGGAGGGGACGTTATAGACCTTTGCGCCTGTGCAAAACACGATGGAGACAAAGGCGAGGCAATACGAGAACTTGCGGGAGATTATGGCGGAGACTGGTTAGCCTACACAGAAAACCTGAACAACAAAATAGCGTACTTTCATACTCAGTTAAGAGAAAGTGATATACGTTACCTTTACCGCAGGGGTATCAAGAAAGAAACGATAGACCGGTTAAGATTAGGTTACGATGCACAAGAAGACCGATTGATAATCCCGTATTACAAAAACGGTTATGTTGCGTATTATGTAGGGCGCGACAGGAGCGGGAAGCCTGAAGCCTCGAAGTACAAGAAAGCAAAGCTGGACGGGCTGAATGAAAATATAGCATGGGGACTTCATACATTCTCATCAGAACACCGTGAACTAGTAGAACAAATGCTCAAAAAGAAAATTACTGAGCAAGAGGTAAGTATTGACAGCAACGTCCCTAAAAATGACAAAGAGTGCGTGTCAAAAAAAGACCCATTGCTGACAATACGTACCCTAAAAAAGTTCTGTATTATTACTGAGGGAGCATTTGACGCAATGTCATTTGAACAGGAAGGTTTCAAAGTACTTTCTCCGATAAGCGGATACTTCAACAAGAATACTTTGAAGCAGGTAATAAGCCTTTGCAAGACACAGGAATGCGTATTTCTGTGCTTTGACAGCGATAAAGCAGGAACAAAGTTTCAGGTAGAGATGGCGAAGCTGTTATTCCGCAGCCGAGTGAACTTTGTATGCGGAACACTGCCAGAAGGAGTAAAGGACGTATCAGATTATTACGCTGCAGGCGGTGACCTGTTTGCGCTGGTAGAGAATGCAAAGCCCGGAATAGCAATGCTTGCAAGCCGTATAACAGATAAGGACGAGTTCAAGAAATTCGTGTATGAAGCAGCCCGTTTTGTGGATGAGCCTGAATTAACAGAGCTATTCGAAAACACATTCCAATTTTCTAAAACGTGGCTTGCCTCAGTCTTGAAGAAAGCGTTACGGCCGCCAATAGAAAAGCTAATTATTCAGGAGATAATGAAAGAAAGAAGCCTGAAGTACGTTGAAGGGTTAGGTTTCTATGAATATACGCATGGAGTATGGAAAAGCTGTGCAGATAACTTAATCCGGAACTATCTTGCTTCCCTTCTGGGCTATTGGGCAACTGGCGGCAGGCTGAATAGTATCTTAGGATACCTGAAAGCAGAAACGACAACGGAAGAATTATTTAACCGTCAAGCAATATTCAACTTCCGCAACTGTGTGCTAGACCTGTTAAGCGGAGAGAAACGGAAGCACAGCGAGGCTTTTATGAGCAGTGTTCAGGTAGGTTATGACTATAATCCCGAAGCCGATTGTCCATTGTGGAAAAAGTTTATCAAAGAAGTAATGAATGAGAGAGAAGCCTCAATCAAGCTATTGCAGGAAATGACCGGCTATATTCTGTACAGCGATTGTTCATTGCAAAAGTGTTTTTTCTTGATGGGAGACGGAGCAAACGGAAAAAGCGTATTTCTGAATGTGATACGAGCAGTATTCGGAGAAGCGAACGTCTCGAATGTAGAAATGTCGAGCCTGATAGAGCCATTCCAACGAATAAACCTGATAAATTCGCTTGTGAATATCAGTACTGAAACCAGTTCAAATGTTAAAGGAGCAGAAAGCTACTTTAAGCAGATAGTAGTAGGAGATACGATAGCGGGCTGTTATAAGAACAAGGATTTTGTGAACTTTAACCCGCGTTGTGTAATGATTTCAGCCTGCAACGAATATGTGAAATCCCGCGATACAACAGAAGGATTTTTGAGGCGTATATGCTTTATAGATTTTCCCTGCAAGTTTGAAGGCAAGAAGGCAGATACAGAGCTTGAAAATAAGCTGAAAAAAGAACTACCCGGAATATTCAACTGGGCATATGAAGGTTACAGGCGTTTGCGTGAACAGAAACATTTTACGGAAACGCCAGAGCAGGAAACGATGATGGAAGAGTTCCAGCAGTTGATAAACCCTGTGGCTACATTTATTCGTGAATGCTTAAGTGAAGAGACCGGGCGAATAGAACGCGGAGAACTGTTCAAGAAGTATGTATCATGGTGTAAGGAAACTGTACAGGAAAAAATCCAGCCGCGCAAAAGTTTCATGCAGAACTTCAAGAAAACGGCGAAACAGTTAATACCTTATGTAAAAGAAATGACCATTCACGGACTGCGGTATTTTGATTTCAGCGGATTTATCAACTATGAGGAAAGTTAAGCAGATACTATCAGAGTTTCAAAGATGGCAGCTTAGTATAAGCATAGAAGATGGCCGTGTAGTACTGAACGGCGGAGACAAAAGAGCACGAGAGCATTACCGCAATTTTATGGATGAGCATAAAACGGTAGAAGCCTACATAATTCTTGAAATGGCCAAGAATGACCCCGATTTAATGTTCGAAATAGAAGAGCGTGCAGCTATTCGTGAAGCAGATGGATTACCGGGAGATTTATTCTCAGCGGTAATGTGTAATTTTACGAATTGATTTGAGAAAAATTACTAGGTGCAGAAAAAGTAAGTAATTTACGCATCTGCACCCAAATTGCACCCAGAATTGCACCCACTAAAACCCTTTCTATTACTGCTTTTTACCTTTCTTGGGTGCAAAGGTGCAAATAAAGAGAAGGTTAGTAGCGTGTGAAAATAAAAAAAGGATAGTAGCCCATGTAAAAAATAAAAATATATAAAGAATAAGTTGAAAAGAAATGCACCCAAAGAAAATATTGATATGACCGGCTTTTATGGGTGCAGAAGTAAAAAAGGACTTTTGCACCCTATGAGGAGGAATTTTTGATTTTGAAGCAGAAAGATAAATTTCGTTACGCGGAAAAGTGCCTCTATGAGTATAAGCAAAATGTAGCATGCCTTGAAATCCTGCGAGAAGATTTGAAGAAAGAACAGGCCGGATTAGATGTTCATGCGCAGAATTACGACAGCGTCCCGCAGAATATCAGTACCCCTTCAAATCCCGTTCAGGCGAGAGTGCTGAAGATAGAGCACATAGAAGACCGAATAAAGAAACTTGAACGCTGGGTAACACCAATAACACTGATGATAAAGAACTTAAACAGCGCAGAAGTTCTTGAAGGGTCAAATAATGAGATACTAATGAAGATATTGAAGCTGATGTATTTCGGGCAAAATCAACCAGATGTAGTAATAGGTGAGTTGAAGATAGCGCGACGTACCTTTTATTATCATAGGCAAAGGCTCGTAAATTCTGCAATATGCTATCTTGCACTTTGATTGCACTTTGGTTGCACAAATCTTGCACTATTTTTGCACTTTGATTGCACTTTTCGGCTGAAATCCGTGATATACTCATACCATCAAATTTTCTCCTCTCACAGAGGAGATTTTTTTATGGAGAAAAATATGCGAATTGAACGCAAGAAGATTAAAGAATTACAACCATCTTCATATAACCCGCGCCAAATAAGCAACGAAGATTATGAAAAATTAAAACGTTCAATATCTGAGTTCGGCTGCGTAGAACCAATAATCTGGAATGAACAAACAGGCCGAGTGGTAGGCGGCCATCAGAGACTAAAAGTACTAATAGAAGCAGGAGCACAGGAAATTGAATGCGTAATAGTCGACTTAAATGAAGCGCAGGAAAAGACATTAAATATAGCCTTGAATAAAATATCCGGTGATTGGGATATTAATAAACTTGAAATAGTAATCGATGACTTGAAATTAGCAGATTTTGATTTGTCCTTGACCGGCTTCGATATTGAAGAACTAGATAATTTGTTCCGTGAAGATGTACAGAACAAAATAACAGATGATGACTTTGATGTTGATACAGAACTAGCAAAGCCGTTAGTAAGCCGCATAGGTGATTTGTGGCATCTTGGCCGTCATAGTTTGTATTGCGGAGACAGTACAGAAGTAAGTACATATGAAGCCCTGATGAAAGACAGAAAAGCTGACCTAGTAATAACAGACCCTCCGTATAATGTGAATTATGAAGGAGTAGCAGGGAAAATTAAGAATGACAAAATGAATGCAGAAGAGTTCTACGATTTTCTCCTGAAAGCCTTTAGTTGTATAGCATTATTCATGTCAGACTGCGCAAGCATATATGTTTTTCATGCCGATACAAAAGGGCTAGACTTCCGTAAAGCGTTTCAAGAAGCTGGATTTTATTTGTCGCAGGTATGCATATGGGCAAAAAATCATTTTAGTCTAGGACGTAGCTTGTATCAGTATAAGCATGAACCAGTACTTTTCGGCTGGAAGTCAGGAGGAGGGCACAACTGGTACGCTGGACGCAAAGAAAGTACGTTATGGGAGTTTGATAAACCTTTGCGCAGTGAAGTCCACCCGACAATGAAACCAATCCCGCTTTTGTCATATCCGATATTAAATTCTTCAAAGAGCGGAGATATTGTTTTAGACCCATTCGGTGGAAGCGGTTCAACGTTGATAGCCTGTGAACAAACAGGTAGAACATGCTTTACTTCAGAACTGGACGAAAAATTTTGCGATGTTATAGTAAAACGTTATATAGAGCAGATAGGTTCATCTTCAAATGTTAGCGTAGAAAGAGACGGGAAAGAGTACTCCTATGCAGAGGTGATGACAGATAGCCCGTAGAGGTCGTCCCTATAAGGAGATTGATAAAAGAACATTTGAGAACCTATGTGCTATTCAAAGTACAATAAACGAAATATGCTCAGTATTTGAATGTACAAATAAAACGCTTGAAACATGGTGCAAGCGAGAATACGGGAAAAATTTTTACGAAGTTTTCAAAGAAAAACGCTGTAGAGGATATATTTCACTACGCCGTGCACAATTTCAAAAAGCCATAGAAGAAAAGAATACAGCAATGCTCATATTCTTAGGCAAGAATTGGCTAGGGCAGAGCGATAAACAAGATGTAAAGCTGTCGGGTTCAGAAAATGACCCGATACAAATAAACAGCAGTTATGATTTAAGTTCACTGTCAGAAGCCGAACTTTTGAACCTGAGAGAAATATTAGTGAAGGCGAAGAGAAATGCACATACTCCCGACAATAGCTGAAATTGACGCGCAGTTAGAACGTATCCGCAAAGAGAAGTTCCGAAACGCGAAAGAAAAATATTGCGCATACATGCAGCTTGTATATCACGGCAGATGGAAAAGAGCACGGCATCTTGATTTGCTTTGTGAACTGCTTGAAGAAGTAGAATGCGGAGAAATAACACGCCTGATAATAACGATGCCGCCGAGACATGGAAAGAGCATGACAGTAACGGAGAGCTTTCCTTCGTGGTTTATAGGACGCAATCCCGAACGTAGAGTAATTGAGGTAAGTTACGGTTCAGAGCTAGCGCAGAAATTCGGTCTGAATAATCGCAGGAAGATAGAGGAATTTGGACAGGAGATATTTGGAATACAAGTATCGAGCGAAAATGCCTCTAAAACGAATTGGGGAATAGACGGTTGTTCCGGAGGAATGATAAGCGCGGGAATAGGAGGAAGCATAACAGGTCAGGGAGCAGATTTGTTAATAATAGATGACCCTATAAAGAACCGGAAAGAAGCCGAAAGCCAAACCTATAGAGATAGTATCTGGTCAGAATGGCAGGATACATTGAGTTCAAGGCTTCACCCTAATGGGCGTGTAGTAGTGATAATGACGCGCTGGCATGAAGATGACTTAGTAGGAAGATTGCTGGCACAGTCTGATACATGGAAGCTGATAAATCTTCCCGCTCTAGCAGAAGAGGAAGATATATTAGGACGTGAAATAGGTGAAGTTCTATGGCCTGAACATGGATTTGATGAAAAATGGGCTTTACAGGAAAAAGCAGCTAAAGGGACACGTTCATGGGAAAGCCTTTATCAGGGACATCCCAGACCAGCAGACGGAAATTTATTCAAGCAGTCAATGTTTAGACGCTTCAAGGTATCAGGGAACTGCTACAAGGTTGAAGATAAAGTATATGACAAGTCAGTTTGCCGAATATACCAGACCTGCGATGTAGCAGTGAGCAAAAAGGCGAGTGCAGATTATTTTGTACTAGGAACGTTTGCGATTTGTCCGAACGGTGAATTGCTTGTACTTGAGATATTCCGAGAACGTCTTGAAGGGCCGGATCAGCCAGCATTAATTCGCAGAAAGTATGAAGAATACAAACCTATGTTAATAGGTATAGAAAGTGCGAATATGGGTTTAACGCTGTATCAAGAGTTGAGGCGTTCCGGACTGCCAGTAATAGAGTTGAAACCAGAAGCGGATAAATACACGCGGGCAATTCCTGCAGCAGCACGTTATGAGGCAGGAATGATATATCACCTTGAAGGTACGTATTGGCTTGATGAGCTTGAAGCCGAATTGCTGGCATTTCCGAACGGAGTGCACGATGACCAGACGGACGTAATATCGTATGCGGTATATATGCAGTCATGGGGATACTTGAAGGAAAAGAAAGCAAGAAGCCGAGCTATAGTACTGGGTTGATAATTACAGTAAAGGAGGTTTCTTAATGTCGATTTCATTTTCTGCGTTGGTAATTTATCTTTTACCCGGATTTCTTGGGCTATGGGTGTTTAAGAACATTGTTCAGGAGGATATAGATAGACGGAGTGAGAGTACGCAGATAGCGATTGCTCTTTTACTTGGAATATCATCGATTGCTTGTTTATGCGCACTGAATTTTGTTCTAAGCTGCCTGCCTTGTATTGCGGAATATATTTCACCGAAAGCACTTCAGACGACAGGTGATGAAGCTCCCATACTTCTTGCAGGAGATATAAAGTTTTGGACATCGTATATTACGTTATGTTTACTTGCATTGCTAAGCGGAGGTTTATCAGCATGGGCACGTGAAAGAGGTTTAGGCTTGACGTGGATATTTTCTGATATAGCCAATAAATGTTTGCATCGTTGGATAAATCGTCCTTGTGAAAGTGGTATGCGAGCATTAATAGACGAGATGAGGGAAAAAGGGCATGAGCCTTCATTGCTAAAGGTTTACAGTTTGATAGGAAATCGAGATACTGCTTTACTTGGTTGGTGGGATGGTTGCTCGGACAAAGAGAAGGAGTTGAAAATGACTCTTCTTGAATGCTGTGATGCTGCTTCTGACCTATCGAAAGAGTTTGACTTACAGACACGCCGGTGTTTGGTGAACTACGATTCCGGCATAGTTATTGAGTTCCTAGATATAGATGAACATCAAGCAGAAGGCTTTGAAGAATATATAAAGGAGATGTACCGTAAGACGGTACACCCTAGAAGTGAGTAATTCTTAGCTTTTATTTTGCGTTTTT
>CALGGR010000072.1 GCA_937915755.1 uncultured Fretibacterium sp.
CCAGTCGGAGATGTTCTTGGAGTAATGGCAGTTAATGATTACTCGGCGAATGAAAGCTACGTACCTGCGGGAACTCGAAGGGGCAGAGTATTAAATGCTTTAGGTGTTGACGTTAATGTCGGAGGCAGAGGCAGATTAGGCGAAGGCAATTATATTTGCGAAAATCAGTTAAACCCTGTATGTGTTTTTGAAGATACCGGCACTGTTGTTTGGGGAGCTCAGACTTTACAGAGACAGGCAAGTTTACTGCGTGAAGTCAACGTTAGAAGAATGCTAATCATAATCAAGAAGACTGTAGCTGCTTATGCAAGAGCTTATATCCATCAGCCTAACGACCCAAGAACCTGGCGCGAATTCTATAGGGGGCTTGAGCCTAAATTCAGAGAGTGGAAGGCCGCAAGGTGGTTCTACGATTACAGAATTTTCTGCGACCAGAATGCAAACAGCTTAGACGACGCTAAATTAAATATCGCTGAGAGCGTCCAGAGGGGCGAATTTAAGTGTCAGGTTTTCATTAAGCCCGTTGTCGGTATTAAGTGGGTAATGATTGACGTTGCTGTTACCAGATTAGACGCTAATTTTGAAGAGTCATTGACTGACGTTATAGGAGGGTAAATCATGGGAGCTATACCAGTATTTAACGGTAATCCAAGACAGAGCTGGCAGTTTTTAGTTCGTATTGACGGCTTTGACACTGCTTATTTTCAGAAAGCTACGATACCTGAGCGAGAAGTTGAAGTTGACGAATTCAACCCCGCTGGAAGTATAAGGGCAACAAAATTTGCTGGACGTTCAAAGATTGGAGACTGCACTCTTGAAAAGGGTATGTTTGCAGATGACGGCGATTTTGCTGCGTGGAACTGGCTCACTTCAGCTTCAGATACTTTAACCGGAGACTTAGGAGACCCTGGCACTTATCGAAAAGATATAGAAATAGTTCACATTGACAGGGTAGGTTCACCTATTCAGACATGGTTATTAAAGGAGTGCTTTTGCTCAAAAATTGAATGGTCAGATAATGAGGGCGAAAGCTCGGATCACTCTGTCGAAACTTTGACTTTAACTGTTGGCGATATGGAGGTTAATTAATGCTCAATACTGAGAAAATCATTTTGCCTTCAGGCATTGAGGTAGAAATTCAGGAACTCACAGCGGAGGCCGAAAGGACACTCACAAATAAAGCAGATGTCAAGAGCGGACGCTGGCTTAATAAATTTATCTCGTATGCTATTGTCTCAATTGACGGCAAGAAATATCCTGATAACAAGGGAGATTTAATTAATGCCCTGCTTGACATGAAGACAGGCGATAGAAATTATCTGTTGCTTCAAATCAGAATGCAGAACTACGGCGATGATTTAATCTTTAATTATCAGTGTCCGAAATGCGGCAAAACTTCAGGTTATAAACTGAACTTGCGTGAGATGTTAGACAATGGCACTCTCAAAGTTTACCCGTACAGAAGCGATGTCCCTGTTGAAGTCGAAACAAGCAGGGGCATTGCTGAAATTGACTACATGACAGGACGTTCTGAGCAGTGGTTAGCTATGCAGAATGAGTTAGATACTATTCAAATTGCTATGGCGTTCTGCAAGAGCCTTGACGGTAAAGCACCGGAATATTCAGAGTTCAGAAAATTACTCGTGAAAGATTTAGCTAAAATCAGGACTGTCGGAGCAAATCTCAAGGGCGGACTTGAATCGCAAATTGAGCTTGACTGCTTAGAGTGCAATAACTCTTATAATGTCATGCTTTACCAGATAAGCGATTTTTTTACGCCTATAACGAGTCTGGAGAGTATTGGCCAGTAGACGAGCAAATATTTTTTCTTTCACGTGAGCTGAGTTTTTCTTATCAAGAATATTTATCAATGCCCGTGAATACATTGCGATGGTTCACGGAGCGTTTAATTAAACAGTATCAGGAAGAAGAAAAACGAATTAAGCAGGCTTCAAAGTCTAAAGGGAGGAGGTGAGCTGTTTCATGGGAGGCATGACAAGTGCGCTGGGACTTGGAATTATTTTAACGCTTCAAGATAAAGTCTCGGCAGGATTAGCAAGCATTCAACAAAAATTAATTAATTTCAAGGGCGTATCTGATAACGTAGTGAAGAACTTTGATGAAGGTGCACGTCAAATGATAGGCGGCTTCATGTCAATGCTGGCAGGCAAAAAAGCATTTGATATGATTGACGGCATGTTCGGCACTAGTGTTGCAGTATCTCGGAGCTTTGAAATGGCTATGGCCAGAGTTCAGGCAGTCTCAGGAGCAACAGGCGACACGTTTAACGCGTTAAGAGATCAGTCTCTCGAAATGGGCAGAACTACACGCTTTACTGCTATGGACGCTGCGGGGGCTCAAGAAAATTTAATCAGGACAGGCCGTAACGCTGCTGATACTATGGCTATGCTTCCAAGCGTTTTAAAATTAGCTTCCGCTGAAGGATTAACCCTAACAGAGGCTTCAGATATGGTGTCAAGTTCTTTGAGAATGTTCAACATGGACGCTTCAGAGGCTACGCGAGTCGCGAATGGATTTGCAGAGGCAAGCAGAAGTACAGCTGCTAATTCAAGATTACTCTATCAGGCTTTATCTTACAGCGGCGGAACTATGGGACAAACTTTAGGCTATAACATTGAGCAGACTATGGCAATGTTAGGAGTTCTTCATAATGCCGTTCAGAGAGGCTCAAGGGCAGGCACGGGCTTAGAACAGGTAATGAATAACTTAGTTAATCCAAAGAAATTAAAGGCATTGGACGCTTTAGGCATTCAAACAAAGAGCGAACAAGGCGAGATATTACCGGGTGAAATAATACTTGCACAGTTAAATAAACTCAGGAAGACAATGGGGAAGCGTGATTTTCTTGCGGCTCTGTCTCCTATACTTCCCACTAGAGCTAAGAATGCAGGTCAAGCCTTAATTAATGCTCTTGACGAGGCTGATAATGAATATGAGAAATTACTCGCGAAATTAAACGCTCAGAATGACGCAGCCGGAGGAATGCAGCAGATAATGGACAACACGAGTCAGGGAGCAATGTACAGGTTACAGAGTGCAACTGAGGCATTACGAATAGCACTAGGAGACCAGTTACGGGGAGCTTATGACTGGGTAATAGGCAAGACAGCAGATTTCAAATCGTGGATTACTCAGTTAATTCGAAAGTTCCCGACACTCACGAAACTAACAGCAGGCTTTGTTGCAGGGCTGTTAGCTCTGGTAGGAACTCTCTTAATAGTAACTGGTGCAATGGCAATATTTGCAGGCTCAATAAAGATATGGGCGGCGGCTAAAATCGCAATGGGTGTGTTCTTTGCAGGTCTCAAAGCAAGCGTATTGTCTTCAATCAGTATGCTATGGAGCTTTTCAACACCTATATTAGCGGCAATTGCTCTCGTTTACGGTCTGAAAAAGGCATGGGATGCTAATTTATGGGGTATTCGTAATGTCTTTGACGCTATATCTGTAGGCTTTGGATTGGCAGCTAATGCTGATGAAAAGGGACTTGCAAAGATGGACGCGGAGACTCATGACAGATTAGAAAAAGCAGGAAATCTTGATAGTGCTTTAAATATGGCAGCAACCTTTTATAGATTTAAGCAATTCGGTGAAGGTTTTAAAGAAGGCTTTTTGTCAGTATTTGAAGAAATAGGGAAACTCGCGGATAAAGTGAAAAATTTCTTTGGAGGAATGACCGAAGGCAGCCAGGCATTATTAAATATTCTGAAAATCTTTATGCCAATAGGAGAATCATCAACAGATAATTGGAAGGAAGCAGGACAAGTTATCGGGAAAATAGTAGTGTTTTTCTTAGGACTTGCCTTAGCAGTTAAAGCAGCAGCTGTAGCTATAACGTTATTTAATTGGGCGTGTAATCCTTTGTTTGTAATACTTGCAACACTTACAGCGATAATAGCAAAATGGGAAACAATCGAGCTATTGTGGAAAGACCCTGCAAAGTTAAATATTACAAATCCGGGCGAATTAAATTATGAACAGTACAAAGCTAAATTAATAAATGCAGGAGCAGTAATTGATAAGAATGATAAACTCGTAACTCTTCCTAAAAATATAGCTAGTATGGCTAATGTTTTACAAAGACAAGCAGCAATAGTAGAAGCAGAGGGAAATTTAAAGCATCTGCATGAACAGTCTAATTTAATGAGAGAAAATTGGAATATTCAGTCTAATCAAATTTCTCAATCTGGGTGGTCTCGTGAAATGGAGAACGTATATAAAGATTTAGGAATAACAACAGATACGACCGAATTAACGAGTTTTAATGACCAGTTAAAGAAAAATTTTCAAGGCTGGAATAAAGCACAAAATATATATTTGGGAAATTTAGATGCAATAAAGGACAGTTCATTATTTACAGAAGACTGGGGGAAAATATTTACGCAACCCGCTCCTAACGTTCAAGAACAGACTCAAGTTAAAACTCCTCAAGCACCGGTTCAAAGTCAAGTACAGACAGTACAGCAAGCACCTGAACAGCCGGTAAATGCACAGCAAGGCGGGCAATCAGCAGGGATAATCATCACACACGAACAAAATCAATCAGCTATGAACGGAGCAGCAAACGCACAGGCAGCGGCAGAAAATCCCGTTAATGTGAATGTCAAGAATGATTTTGACGTTAAAGTTACTAGTAGCAGTTCAGATGTTTATATGGACGGTGAAAAAGTCGGTTCTATTACGCATAAACATGAAGAAAGCCACCAGTTAAGACAGGGCATTGACTACGGTTCAGGTATGTCGTACGGAGGGGCTGAATAATGGCAAGAGAAAATGTTACTGAGAATTACGGCTCACTTGTTGATACTGAATCGGGCTGGCGCGTTGACTTTGATTTGAATCCAGATAGTTTTGAAGATGAGAAATCTACGAACATTGCAGAAATAAATATACCTGGCATGAGTCATCCCAGGCTGCAATTTACTAATGGAGCGTCAAGGACTGTGAAATTTACCCTGTATCTTCATTACGGAGCAACTGATGATGTTATTGATTCAATTAATCTTTTGCAATCCTGGCTTTACCCCGAATACGAGGGAGGCAGATTAACTAAAGCTCCTGCTAAGTTAATGCTTGTCTTCGGTGGAACATGGGCAGACGAATTATGGATAATGAAGAGCTGTAATGTAACTCATAAAAAATTTAGTAAAGAACTTGACTGCATTTTTGCTCAGGTCAATATAGAACTCATTGAATATATCGAGACTTCAAGGGACGCTAAAGAATTTAGAAACGAGAACGGGGGCGGTTAAGCGTGAAAGATTTACCAGAGACAAGCCGCTATAACTGGAGCGTGTATTATCAGGATTCTGCGAACGGCGACTTTTGGGGAACACGGCAGCCCGTCAAACTCAAAGAGTCTTCAAGTGATTTGTTCCATGTAGTTACTGACAAGGACACTCACCGAATAGATTTAATCTCATGGAAATATTATCATGATGTTCGTTTGTGGTGGATTATCGCGGAAGTTAATAATATTGCAAATCCTTTAGAAATCCCCGCAGGGACAATTTTACGAATTCCAGACTATAAAAGAATTCAAATGAAGGTTTTAGCATGATTAATACTTACGAACCGATTTTTATTGTTGAAATAGGCGGTCAGGAACTTCCGGAAGATATTAGCTCTCACATTGAAAAATTTTCATACGAAGAGAATGAAAAAGAAATGGACGAGCTGAAAATTACGATTACTAAAATGGATTTAGAGTATGTTGACAATCCCTTATTACAAGAAGGCAAGGAGATTAGAGTCCGCTGGGGATATGTCGGCAATCTCTCAGAAGTCAGAACCTGCACTATCAAGAAAATAGATTATTCATTCGGTGATGACGGGCTTGTCAGGATTGAACTTAATGCTTATGACAAACGACACAGAATGACAGGACGCGCACCGTTAAAGTGTTGGAAGGATAAGAAAATTTCTGAGATAGTCAAAGACATTGCAGACAAGCATAATTTTGAAAGCGTCATAGAAATCGAAGATGATGAAAGTTATGAATTCATGAGTCAGGGCGGCAAGAATGATTTAGTATTTCTCTCAGAACTTGCACGTGATTCAGGTTGTTCAATGTGGGTTACTAATGACACTCTTTATTTCAAACCGAATCAGGTTGAAGAACCAGTTTATAAATTCAGATGGCGTGAAGATCAGGACGGGTATTTGTTATCGTTTAAAATTTCAAGTAAGACTGAAAAAGGCAAGGGCACTCGACGCAAGACTAAAGTAGCAGGTCTAAATCCTAAAACAAAGAAGCCAATCAAGATAACAGCTACACAAGGGACGGGTAATGAAGCATGAGTGATTATGATGTAAATTTAAATGATGGAACAATAACACAAAGGACAGTCGATAACGAGACACCTTTAACAGATAAAGCCGATGAAGCGGGGCGTGTTGTTGCCTCGCCTGTTCATAGTGAAAGTCAGGCTAAAAAAATCGCTAAAGGCAAAGTCAAAAGTTCGGGCATGAATTCAGGCATTGAAGCCGAAGCCGTAACAATTGGACTGTCATATTTGAAAGCGCGTGAAAGTATTTCTATTGAGAATGTAGGCAAGAAATTTAGCGGTAACTGGCGAATTACTAAGATTACTCATGCCATATCTAATGACGGTTATAAATGCAGTTTGAGTTTAAGCAAGAACGATTACAGCGGAAGTTCAGGCGGTAAAACGAGCGGTGCAGCTCCTAAGAGCAGTCAAGGTACGAAGAATAACGCAAAATCAGCAGGCGATGTTAAGCAAGGTCAGGGCAATTCACAAAATAAGAGTAATAAGCCTAGCGATTATGTTTATGATTTGAATACAGGGAAGCAGGTTACTTAATCATGGGAAATAATGAATTAGGCGGACTATTACGGGGAATTATCGTAGACAACAATGATCCTCAAAAATTAGGACGTGTTAAAGTGCGAGTTGAAGCAGCATACGGCGATCAACCGGTAGGGGACTTACCGTGGGCGTGGCCGTGTTTTGCCTATGGAGGAGCTAAAGAGCAGAGTTTCTTTGCAGTTCCTGAAGTCGGGGCAGGTGTTTACGTCATGTTTCAGTGCAAGGACGGGCAGCCGGACGCTACTTATCCTGTTTGGTTAGGACAGTGGCAGGCCGAGAATGAGACACCTTCACAAGTTGAGGGAAAACCCGAAGATGCTCACTGTTACAAGACATTCAAGACAACGAGCGGGCATAATATGACGTTTTGCGATAAGGAAGGCGAGGAGACTATAAAACTTGAAGACAAAAACGGGAGCTATATTTTGTTCAAGGACGGCGATATTTATATTCACTCTGCAAAAAATATTTATCTTAATAGTGATTAACGGAGAATTAATTATGCAATACGGTGAAATATACAAACTTGGTGAACATAAATTAATGTGCGGAGACGCAACGAGGCGTGAAGATGTTTATAAATTAGCAGTAAATGAACAGGTTGATTTAGTCCTGCAAGACCCTCCATATGGAATAAACGTTCAAGCTAAGAAGGGTAACGGCTCAATCGGGAGTGTTGGCAATAGTTATCCCAAATGTATAGGCGACAACGATACGAGCATGTGTCGAGAAAATTACCAGATAATAAGGACGTTATGTAATTCGTTAATAATATTCGGAGGTCAGAACTTCACAGATTTTTTGCCCCCGACATGCGGCTGGATATTCTGGGATAAGTGCAAGAACAGTGATAAATTAAGTTTCAGTGATGGCGAATTAGCGTGGTCGAATTGCAGCAAGAGAATCAAGAAATATTCTCATAAGTGGAATGGATACACCAGAGAGGGCAGCAGAGAGCTTAATGAAAGAGTTCATGTGAATCAAAAGCCTGTAGAGTTATTCATGAAGATTATAGAGGACTTTACATGTGAAAATAATACAATTTTAGACTGTTTCGGCGGTTCAGGAACAACTCTCATAGCGTGTGAGCAGGTCAAGAGAAAATGCTTAATGATGGAAATTAGCAGAGAATACTGCGATTTGATAATTAAGCGTTATGAAGACTTAACGGGAATAAAAGCAGAAAGGATTGATTAATAATGCCCCCAGCAGCAAGATTAGGGGATATTTGCACAGGTCATGAATGTTTCCCACCGAGAGCTAATGTAGAGGCAAGCGAAAATGTTTTTGTCAACGGTAAAGGCTGGCACAGGCAGGGCGACGCATGGGAGACTCATTGTTGCACTCATCCCGAAGTTCCTCATGGTTGTCATTCGAGTGTTTTAGCGTCTGGAAGTTCAACAGTTTTTGTCAATAATAAGCAGGCTGGGCGAATCGGTGATCCTGTAGCCTGCGGAGGTGTTGACGCAACGGGGAGTGAGAATGTAATTTGCGGAGGTTGATAATAAATGCAATATCGAGGGATTGCTTATCCGGTTAAATCAGGCGACAAGGGATTATTCAAGAGTGCTGTTGACGAAAAATTAATTTATGGCAATATTTTACAAATCTTAATGACAAGACGCGGTGAACGTGTCATGCTTCCTGAATTCGGCTCAAGAATTTTTGAATTCATTCACGAACCTTTAGACCATGTTACTTGTGCTTTGATACGCCGTGAATTAATTGACGCTATTGCACGGTGGGAGCCAAGAATAATTTTAGACAAGAAGAACACTAGCATAACTCCATACCCGCAAGAATTCAGGGTTAAAGCTGAATTAAGATATTTTCTCAAGTCTCAGGGAGCAAATCATAATTTAATTCTGGAGATTAGCAACAAGTCAGGAGGTGTTCAGACATGGCAGGATTAAAGCGTTTTAAGTACACTGACAAAGACCATGAAGCTATTGTTGAAGATTGTATATCACGAATAAAACAGGTTTACAGCTCTGAATACTGGAATGATTTCGAGGAAGACAACACAGGGCGAATGTTAGTAGAAGCCTTTGCATATATAGCAGATTTATTGTTATTTTATCTGGATAGACAGGCTAATGAGACTTATTTACCCACTGCAACAGAACGGCAAAATTTAATTAATATGTGCAAGTTAGTCGGCTATACTCCTAAAAGCGCAAAATCAGCTCAGGCGTTAATAAAAGTTTCAATAGATAAAGCACATGACAAAGATATTACTTTGCCTATAAATAGCCAATTAATGACTAACAGCGGCTTAACGTTTGAGACTTTGAGTAATTGTGTAATAACAGCAGGGGAGCTTTTCTCTACTGTTGAAGCTCAAGAAGGCGAGACATTTAACGAGTTATTAGGGACATCGGACGGCGATATTAATCAAGAATTCATGCTTTTGCGATCAGGTGTCGTCGAAATTCAAAGTGTTAGTGTCGATGGTGTTTTGTGGTCGTATGTAGATAGCTTTGCAAACCAGCAGCCTAATGCAAAAGTTTTTACGGCTGAAATAGACGCATGGAGACGGGGAAAAATTTTTTTCGGGAATGGAGTTACGGGATTAATTCCAGAAGAAGGAGAAACAATCCGTGCAGTCTATCGAATAGGCGGAGGCATTGCAGGCAATGTAGCACCTAACACGATTATTAACGTTCGCAACATAGCTCAAGATACAATCGGGCAGACAGTATCAATAAAGATTACTAATGAAGATTGGGCTTCTGGTGGGGCAGAGCCTGAAAGCGTTGAGAGTATAAAGTTATGGGCACCCAGATATTTCGAAACTCAGAACAGGTGCGTTACTCAGTTAGATTATGAAACATTTGCAGTTAAATTTGACGGAATAGCTAAAGCACGTGCAGTAGTCAGAGAACAGACAGGAGAGGCAAATGTTGTAAGGCTTTATGTTTTAACTTACGGTGAGAGTGAAAACACTATAGCTTTTGCAAATCAGGTTGTAAAAGATAATTTGCTTGCGTATCTTAATCAATACAAAATGATTACAGACTGGCTTGAAATTGAAGACGGCTCATGTCGGGAAGTAAATTTTTCGGGAGCTGTTATAGTCTCAAACGGGTTTAGTCTGGATACTGTATTAACGAATATTAAGCAAGCACTCACGAACTTAATGAAGATTGAGACGCGGGAAATGGGCGAGGCATTGAGAATTTCAGACGTTTACGCAGCTATAGATAACATCGAAGGAGTTATTTATGTTGAACTTGATACACCTACACAGTCAATAGAGGCGCAAAACCATGAATTATTAATTTTAGGCGAGATAAATTTTTCTCTGGAATATAAATAAAGGGAGCGTGAAATAATGTTAAATAACGGCAGAATTTCGCGAATAATTCCCAGAGTTTATTATCATGAAGAGAATGATTTTATCAGGTTTGTAGATGCTCTTGACGCTGAATATATTTCATTTGAAAAAAGTATTGCAGGCATAACGGATTAGATCGGAAGAGCACACGTCTGAACTCCAGTCACTAGC
>CALGGR010000073.1 GCA_937915755.1 uncultured Fretibacterium sp.
TATGCTTTGCGTAAGGAGTATTCGGCGCGTAGTTGACGTAGAAATTCGTCATGATGTTGTCTGTGTCGTTTCTTGCGACAAGCTCGCCGTCAATGCACTCGATGATGTAGGTCTCCTTCTCGTCTGAAAGCATCCAGTGAAGCCCCCATGTGCCATAACCGCCGTAGATGTCCATGTTCTTCAACAGCTCCACGCCATGAGCGGCGGATTTTGCGTGATCGAGAACGTAGCGGACTACTGCGACAGCATGAATGCGAGGCTTGCCATAGTTGGTCGAGAGCAGGGTGGCGAAGTCCAGATCAACGGCAGGAGCAACGTTGCAGTTCATGGCCACACCGTTTTCGTTGATGCCGTCAAAAGTCAGGTTCGGCATTACGAGCAACTCAGCTTCCGAAACCTTGTCGACCCCATTGGATTTCAGCGTGAGGATCGCGGCCAGTCCGATGCTTGCGTAACGTCCCTCTTTTGCGGCAACCTTGATGACGAACTCCGGGACATCGGAGTAATCCAGATCCAAATTGCGGCCGTAGAAGTTTCCGTTGCGTACAGCAGAGCACGCGAAGCCAGTTTTGACCTGTTCGCCAGTCGTGAGGTCAGGAACGTAGTCGGTGTACTCCATGTAGTACAGGTAATCGGCCAGCTTTTCCGGAGCTGTGAAGGTGGACGCTTGAGCCGCTGAACCGCAAGCTATAAGCGCGACCAAAAAGAGGCTAAACACTTTTTTAGAGATATGCATTTTATCTCCTCCTGTAGAATTTTTGCCCTGAGCGGACTCAGAACAGTAGTTATTTTATATTGGGGGTATTTTCCAATCAAAGGGGGTTCCAGATTGGCACACTCAAAGAATGACGGCCTGATTTTGTTGCTGAGGTGAGATAAAATTTATGGCAGCCCGCCACATGACAAGCTGCCCAAAGAACTACGTTAAATGCAATAATACCTGGTCAGGAAATAAGTCCTCTCCCAGTCAAGAATCTTTAGCTCGGACTCCTTTGCCGGGTGAATGTCAAACTCGTCGAAGATCATCAGCTCCTTGTCCTTCAGGTCATAGAGCGGCCACTCATGAGCCTTGCCGTCTGGAGAATCTTCCGCACTCAGCGAGGGATTGCCTGTCTTTGCGAACTGAACCCACATCCTGCGCATCGTCTTCGAGAATGTTTCGTCGAATCTTCTTCCCGTAACAAGAGTCTCTTCCGCGTGATTGAACACCGTCGAAAGCTCTATCGCATGTCCGCTCCTCATTAACGGTATGGAGGATTCGGGCGTGAAGTAGTAGGTATATGACTTACCGCCGGTCTTTGTCTGATTCTCCGACATTCTGAACAGAGGCGCGATAAACACGAGCTGATCAAATAGTCGGCTTGTGCTGGAGTATTCAGGGCTTACGTCCTTTGCGTCCTTGCAAAAGCTCTCAACCAGTGCTCTTTCTTCCTCAGTAAGCTGTGCTATCTTCTTAGCCTTGAGGTCTGCGGCCCACGAATTGTAACTTTCTCCGAAACCGACCACAAAATAACCCATTTCATCTTTTGTGCAGCCCTGCATGAAGTCCAAATCCTTTGCCGCGCCGTCTGCGTAAGCCTCATACGGATTCAGAGGCAGATATCTTCCGTCCCTTTCCGCCCAAACCCGGAGCGTGAGAATGTCTGCTTCTTCCACAAACTTACGAACATCCAGCTTCTGAAGGTCGGCAACGGTCTTGCATCCTAATTTTTCCATCAGTTCATTTGTGCAAGCTATGGCCTGTTCTGTAGAGCGCGTAAAGACAGGTGAACCGCTCTGTGCGATGACTCTCTTGAAATACTTGTGTGAGCCTTTGATTAACGGAAGCAGGGATACACTGCCGCCGCCTGCCGATTGTCCGAAAATCGTAACGTTCTCAGGATCTCCGCCGAACGCTGCAATGTTTTCGTGAACCCACTTCAGAGCCATGATCTGATCCATTAGCCCAAGATTCTGAGCGTCGGGGTAATCCTTGCCGTCAGGGAGGTGGGATAAGTGGAAGAATCCGAAGACTCCAAGCCTGTAGTCGATTGAGACGAGAATGACATCGGGATTTTCTTTGACGAAATTGCAGCCCTCCTCACGTGGTTCAACCGTTCCGCCGACTTCAAAAGCTCCGCCGTGAATCCATACCATGACGGGCTTCTTTTTCACGTCGTCGTCTGCTTTCCATACGTTAAGATAAAGGCAGTCTTCACCCTGAACGTAAAGGGAGGCAATCTGCCACCTGTCATAAACTTGGCAGGGGCTTTTCCCGTTGTAGTACGCCTCGTAAATTCCGTCGTCCGGGACAACGTCAACAGGAGCTTTCCAGCGAAGTTCCCCGACTGGCTGTTTGCCGACAAACGGAATGCCTTTGTACGCGATTACGCCCTCAGTTTTCTTGCCAACGAAAGTACCGTTGATGCACTTGACTGCAAGCGACCTGTCATAATTGCCGTCAGTGATCCGCTTGTTCTCGCCGTAGAGAGTCGTCATTCTCTCTCTCGCCTCGTCCAGTGTTTCGCCGAAGGAACAGCCGCTTAACATAGCGACCAACAACACAGCACTTAACAATTTACGCATAAAAAATTACCTCCTTATATATTTTGTAAGCGAAGAAGCCTCACGCTTTTCAGACTTCCTCGTTTCCCTGCACGGTCTTAAAGCATGTAGTATTTTGTCAGGAAATAGGTTCTTTCCCAATCCACGATCTTAACCTCAGATTCCTTTGCCGGATGGATATCGAACTCATCGAGGACCATAATGTTCTTGTCCTCAAGGTCATAGAGCGGCCATATCTTCGCTTTGCCGTCGGGGGAATCTTCTGCACTCAGTGACGGATTGCCGGTCTTTGCGAACTGAACCCACATTTTTCGCATGGTCTTTGAGAAGGTTTCATCATGCGGTTTTCCTCCGGTCAGTTCAGGATGACAGAACAAAACGGGGACTTCCTCATAATGTCCGGCTTTCATGACCGGCATCGAAGATTCCACCCTGTAGTAATAGGCGTACGATTTTCCGCCGCCCATTGTCTGGCTCTCCGACATTTTGACAGCCCCGTCAATAAACCAGCTATGTCCGAACAAACGGCTGTCAGGCTCCCAGCTTTCCCCTGCTCCTTCATTGCAGTAGCTCTCGATCCGCGCTTTCTCGTCATCAGTCAGCAAGTGGGCATACTTCTTAGTCTTGCGTTCAGCGGCCCACGCTTTGAAGTTTTCCACTCCCCAGTCAAACACGAAGCAGTTCATCTCGTCCTTGTTGCAGCCCTGAAGAAACGCGATATCCTTCGCAGCTCCGTTCGCGTATGCCTCATACGGTTCAAGAGGCAGAATGCTTCCGTCTCTTACGGGGAAGATGCGGAATGCGAGAATGTCTCCAGCTGTGTCCACCAGCTTCCGGGCATCGACATTCATCAAGTCTGCAACAGTTTTGCAGCCGAGTGCATTCATCAAGTCATTCGTGCAGGCAATGGCCTCTTCCAACGAATTTGTCTGCGAGGGAGATCCGCTTTGAGCGATGGCGCGCTTGAAATACTGCTGAGAGCCTTCAATCAGCGGGAGCATGGTAACGCTTGCACCGCCGGCAGATTCGCCCCAGATCGTAACGTTGTCAGGGTCTCCACCAAAGCCTGCAATGTTCTCGTGAACCCACTTCAACGCCATTCTCTGATCCATGAGCCCCAAATTCTGCGCGTCCGGGTAATCCTTGCCGTCGGGAAGGTGAGACAGGTTGAGGAAGCCCAAAGCACCGAGCCTGTACTGAATGGTTACGACTATGACATCGGGATTCTCTTTGATGAACTCGGTGCAGTCAAAATCCGCTATGTCCGTTCCTCCAGCCACAAAAGCCCCGCCGTGTATCCATACCATGACCGGCTTTTTCTCCGTGCTCTTCCCGTCGGCCTTCCATACGTTGAGATAAAGGCAGTCTTCCCCCTGATGTTCGCCGATCTCAAGAGACTGACAGGCGTTTTTCCCGAAGTAATACGCCTCGTAAACACCATCATCCGGGGCAACGTCAACAGGAGCTTTCCAGCGCAGATTTCCTACAGGCTGCTTGCCGACAAAGGGAATGCCCTTGTAAGTGATGACACTCTCCGTCTTTTTGCCTGCAAAAGTTCCGTTAATGCACTTGACCGCAAGCGACTTGTCATAATCGCCCTTGATTTTCTTGTTCTCGCCAGCTGACTCTTTTGCTTCCGCCTCAAAGACTTTTTTGCCCTCGAAGTAAGTAGCATTAGGCTTTGCACTGTGAATCTCCGTTACTGGGCAAGTCAGTACGTCCTTGTTCAAGAGCAGAAAGTCAGCGTATTTGCCCTCCTTGACGCTGCCCCTTTCGTCCTCGATGAACATTTGTTTGGCACAGTTGATGGTCATGGCTGTGAGTGCTTGTTCACGCGTGATGAGTTCTTCAGGCCACCATGGAGTCCCATTCTCGGAGTGAAGCACACCAGTAACCGCAATCTCCATGATGCCAAACGGATCATCGGGACTGCCGGAGAGCGCAGGGTAGTCTGAGTGCATGGTTACGGGGATTCCGTAGTCGAAGTATGACCTCATGGGATAAGACTTGTCCTCCTGGCCTGCGGGAGTCATGCCATGCTCACGAATATACTCGGCTGCTCCAATCGGCATATGATGCCACGTTACGCCCGATGTAACATAGATGTTGTGGTCTGCCATGCGCTGATAATCCGGCTCGTTGACATTACGCACGTGAACCAGCGTATTACGCATCTCGTCCTTTCCGCCGTTGACGAAGGCGTTGACAGCACAGTTGACGGCCTTGTTCCCCAAAGCGTGAATGTGTATGGTCAGCCCCTTTTCATTGGCCTTGCGTGTGAGGTTGGTAAGTTCTTCTTCCGTCCAGTTGGGTATACCTTGATGACCATCAGGATATAACGGGTCAACAAATCCTGTGCCTGTTTCAACCGTGCCGTCCATGAGAAGCTTTATCCATCTTGGCATTACGCGCTTGGAGGCGAATTTCTTTGCGTCAACAGCCCTTGCCAGAGCCTCGTCCATGTCCATCCAGCTCTCGATCTCGTAGGGCAGCCCGGCTACAAAGTGCAGTTTGCCGGCCTTGTCAAGCTGCTGGAGAGCCTTGTAGTAATTGGTGTTGACGAAATAGTTTCCCCAGCCCTCAGTGTACATCGTGTAGCCCTCTGACAGCATATGACGCTCGATTTCCGCAAGGTTGGCTGTGGCCATGTCAAGGGTATAGAGGTTATCGTTGTCCAGGAATGAACGCACGTAGGTTTGAGCCTGTTCTGACAGAAAACCATTAGGGATGCCGTTGGCGTCTACCCCAATCTCGCCTCCGCGCAGTTCTGTCCTGCCCGCAGTGCCGTCTTCCTTCATGATGCCCGCCTTGACCAGCAGGATGGTGTTCGCCAAAGCCTTGTGGCATTCATCGTCCAAGAAGTACATCGGAATGTCGCTGCATATTGCGTCCAACTGCTGACGGGTAGGCATATTATCCTGGAAGTTCAGCAGTCTCCAGCCCTGCCCAAAGACAGCCGTTGCCCCCGATTCTCTTGCCTTTCTGACCGCAGCGGGGACTATTTCCGTCATGAACTTGTTTGCATCGTCCTCTAAACCAATCGTCGTGCCCATTGTATTGAGAGCATACCCCAACATATAGTGCGCGTGTCCGTTTCCGCAGCCTGGTATCACAAGCCCCTTGCCTGTGTAGTCGACAACTTCTGTCTTGCCGTCAACAAACGCTTCAGCGCCCTTCTTGTCTCCGACGTATACATACCTGCCATCTTTTACGGCAAAGGCTTCGACAATCTTGTTGCCCTCAGCGGTGAAGATCTTCCCATAGACAACGAGGTCAGCTTTCTTCTTGTAAGCCGCGACTCTCTTCGCAACGTTGGCCTTGATGTTGTTGTAGTAGAACGTGTAGTCGCTCTCATGCCGCCCATCAGGTCCAAAGAACTCACTCGCAACCGCAGCAAGTTCCGCCGGCATAGGCTCAACTTTGGCGTTCGTTACGACAACACCGCGCTCGGGAGCAACCTGAGCATCCGCACCAACGTCGCCGATTTCGAGCGTCCCGGTCTTCTCGTTCAGCACAAGCGAACCCAAGTTCTCACTCGCAGGCGCGTAAGTGTCGTCAAGTTTCCAGTTCAGTGGGTTAATGCTGATTGCGTTCGGGAACAACACGGCCGTCCGAACGTTCGCCTCAACGTTCTTCTTGCCCTCAGTGTTCCAGCTGATGATGACACCAGTGTCGCTCTCGCCTGCCGCAAACTTCAAGTGCGGGTTAGCTTCGAGGTAGTCCTTCGTTACAGCGTAACCGATGAGATAGGCTGCAACCATTCTCTTGTAATACTCGGGGTGCTCCTTGAAGTACCTTTCCAGAACGATCTTGGCTATGGCTGACCCTTGACTGTGTCCTGCAAGAATGAAAGGCCGTCCGCCGTTGTAGTTCTCGAAGTAGTAATCGAGCGCGGCGGTTATGTCCTCGTAGGGCTTTCCCAAAAGCGCATCGGCAATGTCTCCGGTCTTCTTCCAGACTTCCCCGGCGTATCTCAGGCTCGTCTGTCGGTAGTACGGAAGGAACACATTGGTTGATTCCTCGTATGCGCTTGCGTGCAACACATATTGGCCGGGCGTGTTCTCAACCAGCTCAGGGTTGTCCATCTCCGCGTAATCAGGGTCGCCTTCCTTGAAACCCATGTACTCCGTCGCGAGAATGTAGAACGTATCAACGTCCTTCGTTATCTCGGGGACTTTGTACCAGCTTTCCGGCTTTGAATAGTCGGGCGCATTTGAGGCCATGACGGCCATCGCTGACGACACTGCCATCAGCAAAGCTAATAGTATTGCAGTTACCTTTCTGTGCATTTTTCAATGTTCTCCTTTCGGGATTTTTTGGGTGCACAGTCAGGTAGTTTAGCGATGTCTATCCGTCAAAACAAGATGGTGCCAAAATGTCAATTGCTAGGGGTGTTACATTCTCACCTTCTGTCCCTCATGCAAAATATGCGCCCCAGCCACAACAATTACATTTCCGTCTCTGAGCTGTTCGCTTGAGATTTCAATGAAGCCGTTGTTATGTGGGTTATTCTGCCTTACGCTGACACGTTTAACGACATTGTCCTCACAACGCCACACATATGTCTGGTCGCCGCTCGTAACAAGTGCAGTCTGAGGAACTGTGAAGACTTTTTCCCCGCTCTCTGAATCTGAGATTTCTACCTCGACAGTGGCAGTCATTCCGGGAAGCAAGGCAACATCTTTCTGCTGAGGCATTACGGCAGTTACCGGGAATGTATTTGTGTTGCGGTCAGCCTGCAAGACAAATTCCTTGAACGTCAGAGGGAAAGTCCTTTCAGGTATTGCGTCGAACTTGGCGCGGATTGAATCGGGTGCTGACGACCTAGTTTTCGATGCCCATATAACGTCAGTGTCCGGGACGTTGAAGACGATTTCAAGCATTGATATGTCCTGAAGAATGAAGATCGTCTGCTTTGCTGTTATGTCCTGAAAGCTCTCGACCATCCTGTCAACAATTACCCCGTCAAACGGCGCACGCAGTTCCGTATCCCGTAACGAGTCGCGCACCGCAGTAGTTGCGGCTTTGGCGACGTTCAGCGAGGACAGAGCTACGTCCATCTGAGTCTTGTATGTGTCGTAAGTCGAGCGCGGTATGACTCTCTGCTTGTAGAGATTCTCGTAACGGTTGAAGTCAGCCTTTGCGTTCTCATACTGAGCTTGAGCCTGAGCCTGCTGGGCCTGAGCCTGCTTGAGCTGTGTCTGGTAATCGCGCGGGTCTAACGTTGCAAGAAGCTGGCCTTTCCTGACCGAAGCTCCCTTGTCAACCTGAATGCTCCTGACAGGCCCGGACACCCTGAAGGACAGATCAACGCGTCGTCCTCCCTGCAGTGTCCCGTAGTACTGCCACAAACCGCCCCTGCCGTTGCTTCTCAGCGTAACGGTCTTAACAGGACGGACAAGCTCTTTCTGTGGAACTTCAGCCTCTTTGCTCCGCATTAACTCAAGCCCACGATACGCCCCGAACACCAAGCCTGCAAGGACTATAATCTCGATAAACTTTTTCACTGTTTACATCACCTTTCTGCGGGAAAATTTTTATTCGTCTTCTTCGTCGTCATCGATACGGTCTTCAGGATTGGGTACATTGTAGGCAACCGCTGTCATGACAGGAATGAATACCATTGTGAGTACCGTGCTGACAGTAAGGCCGCCCATAATAGTAACCGCCATAGGCCCGAACATGCTGTCCCAAATCAGCGGAATCATTCCAAGGACAGTAGTTACCGCTGACATTGCGACGGGCCTCAATCTGCTTACTCCTGTCTCAACGATGGAGAGATAGCGGTCTTTTCCTGAAGCAAAATCACTGGCAACCTGATCCAGAAGGACGATCGAGTTTTTGGCGAGCATTCCTACGAGGCTGAGGATTCCTACGATTGAGAGGAAGTCCAGCGGCTTGTGTGCAAGAACAAGACCAAGAACAACTCCTATAACGATGAGAGGTATAGAGCCGAAGATGATGAACGGCTGCCTGAAACCGTTGAAAAGGAACACCATTATCGTGAACATGAGCATCAAGCACGGAAGGAAAAGTTTTGACATTCCGCCCATAGCGTTCTTCTGGCTTTCGTCCTCGCCTCCCCATTCAAATCTGTATCCGAACGGGAGAGGGATAGCTTCGATTGCCGGGCGTATCCTTTCCTGCATCTCTGAAGTGTTGCCGCCAAGAACGACATCGCTCGCAACAGTAAGGACGCGCCTTCTGTCCCTCCGCATGATAACGTCGTCTTCGTAGGACAGCTCAACGTCCGAAATCACCGAGCCTAATGTTACGGTTCTGTTTGCTGACGGCGACCACACTGGCAATGACTGCAAATTTTCAATCCTGTTGCGCTCCTCTGGAAGAAGCCCGAACAAAATCGGGAGTGATTTATTTCCGTCCCTGAACTCCCCGACTGTTACCCCTGTAGTCCCTGCGAGAATGGCATTGTTTATCAGCGGGCGAGTCAATCCCAAGCTCTGCATTCTGTCCTTGCGAATCTGCGGGCGGAACACCGTAACCCTGTCGTTCCAGTCTAACCTCACGCAGTTGTGTATCGGGTCTCTCTCCATGATCTCACGTGCTTTCTCTGCCAAGCTGCGGAGAACAATCGGATCATCGCCGTAAAATCTTGCCTCAATGACAGGAGCCATGCTTGCGCCCTTTGAGAAAAGTTTGCAGACACCCGTTACTTCGGGCATCTCATCGTCAATGATGCGCTGAGTTTCACGCAGGATTTCCTGAGGGTTTCCGCCGGGGTTAACCTCTACGAGAAGCTCCGAGAATGAATTATTGGAGTCAGGAGGGGAATAGGTCAGCATGAATCTCAAATTTCCGCTCCCTATAGTGCTCGTGATGTTCTTGATGTCAGGACGTTTCCGCAGGCGTTCGGCGAGTTTCTCTGTCATGTCGCGCTGGACGTTGATTGAAGTCCCTTCCCTCTGCCATAAGTCCGCGACGAAATACATTGCTGTTGAGGAAGGGAAGAACACCTTTTCGACGGACGTAATCAGCGTAATGAGCGAGAAAGCAAACATGATTCCCACAACCGCTATCGTCATGAGCCTCCTGTGAAGGCAGCCCTCAAGGAATGCCCTGTAAGCCCTGAACAAGAAGCTGTTGTAAGGGTCTCCCGACTGTGATGCAGGTTTCAGCATCAAGTTGCCTATGACGGGTGTCGCGGTGATAGCGAGAAGCCAGCTCAACATCATTGAGATTCCCACGACCTGAAGAAGGCTCCGGCAGTATTCGCCCGTGTTGTCAGGGGATAATCCGATAGGCGCGAACGCAAGGACAGCTATAACAGTTCCGCCGAGCATTGCCCAGATTGAACCCGATACAGTGTCGGAGGCGGCATCTTCAGCGGACTGCCCGTTCTGAACTCCGATGAGCATTCCCTCCGCGACGACTATGGCATTGTCGACCAGCGAGCCTAACGCGATAATCATTGCCGCGAGAGAAACCTGCTGTAAGAAAATCCCCTGCTGGTTCATCACTACGAGAGTAGCCGCAACTGTCAACAATAAGACGATACCAATCATGAAACCGCTTCGCATTCCCATGAACACGAGAAGAACTCCGACAACGATAACCAGAGATTCAATGAGGTTGATCACGAAGTCGTTTACGGATTTGACAACGCCGTCCGACTGCATATAGATTGGACTTAGTTCCATGCCGATTGGGCAGTCTTCTTCGAGTTCTTCAAGACGTTTTTCTACAGCCTGACCCATTGTAACGACATTTCCGCCCGCAATCGTTGATATTCCAAGCCCGAGAGCTGGCTGACCGTTGAAGTACATCATCATTGTCTGAGGGTTCACGTAGTCCCTGCGGATAGTCGCAACGTCCTTGAGCCTTATGAGATTCCCTTCGTTTCCGCCAATGACAGTTTCGCCGAAATCCTCAACGTTCAGAAGCCCGCCCGTCGGATTTATGGTTACATACTGCTCGCCGTAGAAAGTTTTCCCCATTACCGAGAGGGTGTTCTGCTGATTGAGGATATTGAATATCGTTGCTGACGAAATTCCCAGAGAGCGCAGTCGTGAAGATGAAAACTCGACGTAAACAGCTTCAGTCTGCTCGCCTATGATGCTGACCTTTGCGACTTCGGGGACTAGTACAAGCTCTTTCTTGAGGAAGTCAGCATAATCGTATAACTCCCTCATGGTATAGCCATCGCCCGTGAGAGCGTAATACTGACCGAAGACATCACCGAAGTCATTATTGATTACGACAGTACAGCCGGAAGGAAGATTAACGAGAGCGTCATTAACTTTCTGCCTGAGTATATTCCAGATTTGAGGGAGATCAGCGGCCGTGTAAGTGTCCTGAATATCGACGTAAATAGTTGCTGAACCTGGAGTACAGCGGGAACGGATATTCTTTATCTCACCCATAGCCTGAATAGCATCTTCCATTCGGCTGGCGGCTTCCTGTTCTGCTTCGTAGGCTGTCGAACCTGGGTATATGATTGAGACTACGGCGGTTTTGATTGTGAAAGCAGGATCTTCGAGCTTCCCAATGCTGAAGTAAGCAGAGACTCCGCCCAGAGTAATCAAAAGACAAATGAAGAGTACTACGACACTACGCTTTATGCTCGCGCGGGCAATGTCCATGAAACTAATTCCCTTCTACTTGCTGTATGGCTTCCTTCATGTTGATGGAGAGTCCCTTGCCGTTGAAGCTCTCACGGTCAGGCACGACCATTGCGAACTCGCTGATGATGTCCAGCTCAAGAGCCCCGTCCTTCACCGAAAGCTCAAGAACATGGCCGCCCTTCTGCCTGTCCTCAGAGATAAAGTGAAAATGCCAGCCCGCAGTGTTCAAGCCGTCCATGTAGTCAGGGCAGTAAAGAGCCACGACAGTACCCTTAATGTCCGAGTACGTGAACTCCCTCTGATCCGTTTTCAATGCGTCGTTGAGGAGCTTGTAGGGCTTCTTCTGCTTCAGCTCGCTACGCACGATAATCGAAGGCATAAGCCCGGTAACTTTCACCATGTAGAACTGATTACGGCCATGTTTCCGAACAATCGAGTTCAGGATACTCTTCAGCTCACTCGCTGAGGCGGCGTTCACGTTTTCTGCCTTGATGTCAGCGTCGAAGAATGTTACGTTTGAGAACGGGACTGTCTCATCATCGGGGGCAACCTCAACGCTTCCGTCCCAGACTGCCCTGTAGACCGTGCCGTCAAGCACAATCATCTCACCGTTGACACCCTGAAACGTTCCGATGCCAGTGTCGCCGTACTCCTTCAGTTCGCCGACCGTTACAACTCCGTCATACTCGCCCTGCATGAGAGACTGCAACAGCGCAACCTGAAAGAGCCTGTCGCTTTTCTGTGCCGGAGCTTCCTGTGCCGAAGCATTCACCGCAAGAGCCAATGACAACAACGCCGCAACAACTAATTTCTTCATGTTTATCCTCCTGTTTTACATGTAAACTACTCATAACTGAAGTCTTGAGCTTTTAGTGAAGTTTGGTAAACGGCCTGAACGTCTGAACACGAGAACTCCCGCTTCAGAATACCCTTATTCGCCAAGGCTTGTTTACTTTAGCCTCTATACGGTATGCCCGCTTACATTGCTTGCCTTGACAATTTTTATGCTACTGGAGCAAAAGTGGACTTGCCAACCTAAAAACGGCTCTAAGACCGTTGAGTATGTTACCCGTTTTTGTACAGAACGCCTAACTGTTGGGAGTTATTATACAAGGTGAACTACCGCCACTTATAGAAGTGGCAGCTTCCTAATTCAACGAGATCTGCGCTCTGATTTTCATCAGGGTGTCTTACGTCCTCTCCAAAGGCGTTTAGGA
>CALGGR010000074.1 GCA_937915755.1 uncultured Fretibacterium sp.
TCATCTGGAGTATCGCGGTGTAGTCCAAATCTGAACGGTCAACCGTCTTCACAGGTTCGCCAAGAGTTAGGCTCTCGTCAAGGTAATCGGCCTTCGCAAAAGCAAGAAGGTGGTCGCGGTCTGACAGTGATGTGATTTCGTGAACCTGAGCCCCCCAGTTCGTTACGCCCGGTATGTTAGTCATCAGTACTACATGACTCCTGAGCTTGTTGCCGCTTCCTGAAGTCCACTGAGGATATTTGATTACGAGGTCATCGCGTGTTGTTACTTTTCCGACTGTGCCTGTGAATTTCCCGGCGATGATGTCAAATTCTCGGTCAATGACGGGGTAAGGTGTCCAATCTCCCGTGATAGGCGCAAGGTAGTATGCCTGTCTGATTTTGTTCTGGTTTCCCTGCGAGGTGTCGGTTTCGCTTATGCCTCTCTGACTGAACATGAGCATATTGATATTCGTTGTGCGTATGCCGACCCAGCCGTTTCTGTTGTCGCCGTAATTCCAGGGCTGAGGCCCATTATTGTGAGCGTTGTATTTCGGCTTGATGCTCCCATAATCGAAAGTGTACCAGTCAACAAAAGCACCGAACACAAAATTGGAGTATAAGAACTGAACCGAGCCGTCGTGGAAGTATTTGTAGTGTTCCGTGTACTGAAGCATTACGCGCAGTACAGCAATATCATCGCGACCGTCCCCGTCAAAATCACCGACAGCGGCCTTCACTCCCAGCGGAAGGTCTATATCGTTCCACGTATTATAGTCATCCTTAGTTCTGTAATAAAGATCAAAGACGCGCACGTATTCTTCAGTCTGGAAACCGCTTCCGTTCCATTTGTAGGTCTTGACGTGAATCTTACCTGTGTAGCCAACAAACAGAGAATAATTGTCAGCAAATTCTGAGTATCGGCTGTTACTCGGCGAAGTGTCCCTGTAGATTACGGCAAATTCGGTCTTCCCGTCCCCGTCGAAATCTCCGGCTACAGTGCAGAGCGAGTAAGTGCAGGAAATCCCGTCCACATTAGTGCCGCGCTCCTTGTGAGATGAGCCTGCGTAGCTGTACGTGGTAACTATCTCACTCTTTAACACGCTGATTGAGAAGTTGGCATCTGTAGGACTGCTTCCTGTGTGGGTAATCTGAAGGACTGTATAACCTATCGCTGATTTGGTCGAGTAAGCTACAGCAATCTCATTCTTGTAGCCGTCATTATCGAAATCGCCGACCACCATGCTGACGGGGAAATATACAGTTCCGTCCGACATTTTAGGTACGTTGTTGTCGTCAAGAGTGAGAGTCGCTGACCATGAGGCTGAGAGCAAGTTTGTTTGCGCAATGGCTTGATTCGATTGGGCAGAAACGTGAAAATTTCCCAAATTCAGATTGATTGTTTTGCCGTTTCTTCTGAGGAACGCAACAAGTTCACCGTCATGGCCTTTGGCTTTGATTCCTGATTTCGTGTCGATTAGGTAGCCATTGTTAGGGCCGCTGTCATGATGACGACTTCTATACTCAATGCTTGCCGCGCCGCTATGGTCTGTCGATACAAAAGCTCCAGTGCTTTCTAACTGTTTATACTGTTCTGTATCAATGTAAAAGAGCAGCAGTTTGCCTCTGTCATCAAGTTTTGTTGATGTGTTCACGGCTGAAATCTGGGAATAATTGTAACTTGCGGGATTATACGCCCCTGATGAGGCTGAAGCTAAATGATTATTGCTGCCGTCATCGTTGAACGAGTAAACGTCCATAGCTTGATGTCCCCCACTTCTTAGTCCCCACATGAACAGAGAGTCCTTGTTGAAGCGCAGATCTCCCGAAGTCTGCCCCGTAACGTGACGGATTATGTCGGGTATCTGGCTCAATGCAAGATTTGTTCCGTCATGGCCGGGTACTGTTACAGCCGCGCATGTTTCCGCCGAGAGAATGACCAGCAAGAAAACGCTGAGTGTGAAACGTGTAAATCGTCTCAATAATATTCCTCCTTAGTGAATTTAATATATTGTGAATTTTATGACTGAGTTTTGAATTTTGCAAAGTGGAAATTGCGGGGGAGTTTGGGGTGAGAGTCCCCCGCGCTGGGAGGCTAGTAGATGACTTGGACGCCGAGAGAGGCTGCGAGGGAACGGATTGCGGGTTCGGAGAGTCGGCTGTAGCGCAGTATTTTGTCGAGAGGCTCACTGTTTCGGAGCATGTCGGTTGCAACATGCTCTTTGGTTTCATTGACGCCTTCTTGCTTGCCCTCCTGTATTCCTTCCTGCCTTGCTTGGTCAAGATTCCTCTTGATGATATAACTTATTACATCACTCATGGCTTTGTCCTCCTTTAATTGTTGCCCTACTTTCTTGTTGATATCGAGACAGACGTCAATAACAGTATCAATATTTGTTTTGACGTTTCCGTCTTCGGTAGTTACGGCTTTTTGAGCATAATTAAGAACATCGTCCTTCGTGCAGCCCTTTGCAAGCAAATGTAACCCCTCATATTCTCCTCGCGGAAGGCTTGAAGAAACTATGATTTGAACCTTCAGACCTGCAATACTTTCGACGCGATAAACGCCCGGATATTGTCCTTCAACCTTAAAACCGTACTTCTCGAGAGCCTTCATCAATTCTCTGGGGTAGGAATGACGAACCAGAGTCAGAGTTATATCCTCTATGGGAAGTTCGTCAACCTTCCTGTTGTATCCCTTGTAGATGAAAGCATAAG
>CALGGR010000075.1 GCA_937915755.1 uncultured Fretibacterium sp.
GCATTATTTGGCTCGTTGGCACGGATGATATTACTTGCCACCCGATAACGTTCTACAGAGTTTCTCGCAGGATTTTCAACAGGCTCAATTCTGGATATTCACACCTCGAAAACTATGTTGACACTAGAAATAATCAATGCTTACGCTGGCTTAAATGGCTAGGGTTCTCTATCGACACCCCCAAACCTCACGGCGCGGGGGGTTTTCATCATGTTATATGGACTAGAAAGGAGGAGTAATTTCATGTGTACTGCTGCTTTGGCTTTGGCCGGAATAGGGGCGGCGGCTAATCTATATCAGGGCGTTGCTCAGTCCAAAGCTGAAAAGGCTTATGGAAATGCTCAGGCTTCCGCTTTGGAGCAAAATGCTGACATTGCAGAGGCACAAGGACATGACGCTATTCAACGTGCAGGACTTGAGGAGTTGCGATTACGCAGGGGACTGGCTCAACAGATGGGCAATATCAACGCTCAAGCTGGAGCTTCTGGCATTGACACTAACAGCGGCTCAGTTCAGGACGTGCGCAATGCTACTATCAGTGAAGGTGAACAGGACGCGGCGGCTATCAGGTTCAATGCAGCAAGGGAACGATGGGGCTATAATGCTCAGGCTGCCAACCTCAGAACTCAAGCTAATATGACACGCGCTATCAGTAAGGCTAATGCTCGCAATATCCTCACGGGCAGCGTGCTCGGCTTTGGTGTCGATACTGCTACTGCTATCTATGAAGGCAATCAAAGAACTTCTGCATTAACCAAACAAACAGACTCTGATTGGGTTGACACTTTCGGCATTGAGAATAAAAGACGCAACGGAAGGAAGGGGACATAATGCGAGTTAGACCATATGAACGACAGGCAGGTATTGCCCCTTTGCCTCAGTCTCAGGCTATTGCTACTCCTCCGGCGGGTGATTTCGGACTTGCTGCAGGACGCATTATCGAGAATGTCGCTGACAGATTACACAAAATAGAGAGTGATACTCAGGACGCTAGAACACTTGAATTATTCAACCAGTTCAAACAGGACAGTGCTAATTATCACGATGACCCTGATAAAGGCATATATAATACTAGGCTCGGCTTTCAGGCTAGAGGCATGTATCAAGACGCTGACCAGTGGATGAGATCCAAAGGTGAAGAGTATGTTAGACTGCTCGACAGTGCTAGAGCTAAAGACAACTTCAGGAAAATGGCTTTAGACCATATCACTCAGCAGGGGGTCGCTAATTCCAGATTTGAGGCCGCACAGACTAAACAATACAGAATTGAAACCGCAAAGGCTGCTATCGAAAACAATCTACGAGATATTGAAAGCAACTGGGATAATCCAGAGGTGATTGAACAGGCTAGGGGAAATATTCAGCAGGCTCTTGAACTACAAATGAGAGGGTCAGGACAGGAAGAATTTAATGACGCTTATGCTAAAATCGAAAATCAAATCGGGCTTGCTCGTATCAGACAGGCTTACGTCAAAGACCCACTATTAGCCGTCTCTATGCTTGATGACCCGGATATTCACCTCACCCCTGACACTAAGGCTCAACTTGAAGAAAAGTTGAAGAATAAAACAGAAGTCTATGAACTTCAGGCCATCGCTGAGGCTTATTCTCAGGACTTCTCACCGGAAAATTCCGTGTCTGCTTATGAGACTTTAATTAAACGATACGGGGCTGATAAAGGTCAGAAGGCTTTTGCTGCTCTCTCACGCATTTGGAGTATTCAGAACTCTCAAGACACAGCTAAAAAACAGCGACTTACAGAAACACATAACCAAAATAAAGAAGCCATCATAAAAAGTGTGGTTGACCCTAATACTAAACAGTTCACACGCGAACAAGTTACTGCCATGATGAATAGCGGGGCTATTGAGGCTACTACTGCAAAGCAATATATCGAATACCTTGACAAAAAGGAAAAGGCCGATAAATCTGAACAAGATAATGCTATGAAAAATGCTCTCTATAATCTCGTTGATGCAGGCGAGGTATTATCTGAAGACATTTACTCCTACATTACCGAAACATTAGGCTACGCGTTTTCCCGCACATTACGCAACAGGCAAAACACCAAAGCAAATGAAGCCAAGAAATCTGCTGATGATGAACGCAAAAATAATGAAGATGTCTTCACTACACGCTTCTTTGACCCGGATAAACCTGACCCTACCCGCGACGAACTCACTAAAGCCAGAAATGAAGGCAAAATTTCCGCTAATAAGTATCAATCTTACATGGACTTGATTACTTCAAGAGAGGATAAACAAGCCCGTTTACAGGAACAAGAAGAGAAGAAAAAGAAACAGCAGGATGATGAAAGACTCAAAACTAACGCCGCAAATCTGCTTAAACGCGCTATTCTCAATGAGAATTTGACTGAAGATGAAATCAAATCTGAATTAGCACAGGATAACATTACCCCCCAAGCTGGGGAAACTCTCTCTAATTATGTCCGCTCTGAAAATAACAGAAAGGCTAAAGGCGTTAAAGATACTGCAGATGAACAACGCAACAATAAAGGCTTGGCTCTCGTCGCTGAGGCTGAAAGAGGCAACTTCCCGCTATCCAGAAATGAAATGATTAGTTTGCTTGAATCTCAGCAGATTTCACAGACCGATTTTGATAAGGTCGAAGCTGCCAGAAAAGCAGTAAACAAAAAACAAGCTGAAGATGCCAAAGCTCAACGCAAGGACGAAATTTACAACCTCGCTGAAAACTATTCACGGCAATACTACGTAGGACATGAAGAAGAGTTTTACGACTTCATCAGAACTACTGATAAATTCTCTCCAGAAGAGAAAAAGGAATTAACTACACAGTACGACAAGTTCATTTCTCAGCAGAAAACTGCTCTGAAAAACTCTAAAGACGCTCTTGAACAAGTTCACTCTACGGCTTTCAGATTACTCAAAACTGACTATGAAAACGGGAAATATTTACCTGACGAAATATTCGAGACTAAGTATGTCAGCGGTCAGTTATCTAACTCTGAATATAACGAACTCAAAAATATTAAGCAGGCTAATGAAAAAGAAGATGAGAGAAAAAAGACGGCACAGATTAAAGTTGAACAGCAAAAATGGGAAGATGATATGTATGATACTGCCGGTAAGCTATTCGAGAAATACGGGGATAATATTGAAGCCGCTATGTCCGATATTCGCTCCGATTATTCCAGAAAAGACGCGGAGAAAATCAGACAGTACTATAATGAACGCCTTACTGATTTACGCGCTCAGGAGCAAAGAAATGCTAAGGCTTTGAACGAACAGCAGGGGAAAAATTATTATGATACGTTAGATCAATATATCAGGCAGGGGATAAGAGTTCCTGAGAGTTTATTACGTCAGTATGAACGTGATGAAGCTCTTTCTTCAGAAGGCATTACCAAAATTAGGGCTATGAATGCCGCTTTGCTCACAAGAGACGGCATTATCAAATATCTTAGTGAAGACACTAGCATAGACTTTCCCAGTATGAGCAGACCAGAACAGGAAAAACTCATCATGCAGAGAATGGGGACTAATGAAGAACAACGCAAAAAGAATGTTGCTGAACTCTTCCAGCTCTATATTGACGGCAAACTCACTGATGACCGTATCGATTACGATTATATTCACGGCAAAATATCCACTGATGATAGAGAAAACCTAAAGGAATACGACAAGAAATTTGAACACCAGCAGAAACAAATCATTCAGCAGACCGCTAAAGACTTACAAACTCAATTACGCCTCCTTAAAATACCGGGCGAAGCTGACAGGGCTTTGCTTATTGATTTGGCCGTTAATGATTTCTATAACGCTACTAGATGGATTGACCCTCATGCTAAGAATTTTAATGAGGCCGTTATTGACGCTTATAATTCCGCCGTCGCGGGCTTGATTGAAAGAACTCAAGGCAAAATAACTGACGGGTGGTTCTTCTCCTCTGAAACTCCTTACGGGGCAAGAATTAGAGAACTTCTACAATATACTGAACAAATGCAACTCCCTCAACCGGAGCAAACTATACCTTACGAAAATTCACAAGGGCAGTGGGGCGAAATTTCTCCTCAAGGCAATATTCAGGATTTCGATAACTCCGTCCCCATTCAGCAAAATCAAGCACAGACACAGCAGGAAAATACAACGCTTAAAGACTATACTGAGGACTTCGTTAAACAGTATCCTCAATATAGGGGACTCGTTCAGCAGGATAAAAAATACAGCCTACCTAGTCCTCAAGATATACGCAACGGCATTAATTCGGCTCTGTATAATATCTATTCACCTATTAGACATTACTTTAATGCGGCTCGCCCGGAAGCTGTTACGGGCACTCATGACATCACTAAATCCATTCTGGGTAATGCTAATCCACGCATTACGTCCGGATACTCCGCTGAAAGAACTGAATTACGCAATGGTAGGTCTCATTTGGCCGTCGATTTAGGCATGCCCGAAGGCTCTAATGTCTATGTTCCTGACCATATCACTAACTGGCAGGTCTCTAAAACGGGCAATAATGATACGGCGGGTAACTTCATGACACTTCAAGCTACTTTGTCTAACGGCGACGTTCATGAAATCACCTTCGCTCACCTCAGCTCTGTTGAGGCACAAAAAGGCGATTATGTCTCCACCGGCGATATTGTCGCTAAGTCGGGCAATACGGGCAATTCTACAGGACCTCATCTTCACGTGGGTTATAAGGTCAACGGTAAACCTGTTAATCCTACCGAAGTTACTATAGACGGTGCACAGCAGGCTGCACAACCTCAATCTCTCGCACAGCCTCAAACTATCTCTCAGCCAGTCGTTAGTTCTGACGCGGATATTTTGAACTTCCTGTTCGGCGGCTTGAGTTTCGATAATGATATTTTCTCTACTTCTATAGATTTTGGAGTGAACTATTAATGAATGATACTTTTTCTCTTGATGATACTCGTGTTGCTAATCACCATCAAAACAGACCTAAGTCTACTATGCCGTCTCCTGAAGATAGGAGAATGGGCGGCTTTAGGGGCGTTAGTGATAGTAATGATACTTTTCCTCTTACTGACGCTGATAATATTGACTATCTCGCTACTAAATATCCTCTACTTAAAGACAGAATTCAATTACTCCGTAATACAGGCATTTCTGATGAGCGTATACAATCGGTTATTGAAACTCATGTTGAACCTAGACTTAACTTTGTTGCTAATCAGGATAAAGTTAATCAATTTTTGGGGAGGACTCCAGAAACTATAAAGGCCGTCGCTGATCATGAACATTTAATGCTCATGAATAACTACAAAAAGGCTTTCCCTGACGCTTCCGATGATGACATTTTCAATGCTATCGGCGTGTCCCAATTCTCGGGCATCAGTGCTGCTAACCTACTCAGATACCCTAAAGTATACAAAGCTATTACCGATTTAGCCATTGCTCAAGGTAAAGCTAGCACTATCAGAGAAGGCATTATTGAGGCGGGGAAAAGAGGCATGAATAATTACCTCGTCCAACGAAAAATAGCGGGTATAGGCTATCAACAGTGGGAAGGTATGATTTCTGATGAGGAGGCTGACAAACAAGTTGCGGAACTCGAAAAACAAATCACACCTGAACCGCTCGTTCATACTCGCCTAACTGACGCTATTAACGGCGCGGCGGGTATAACTACTCAAGGTTATAGCACTATGGGTAAAGGTATCCTTGTAGGTGCGGGAACTGGAACTTTAGGTGCAATTACGGGCGGTCTTGTTGCAGGCGGGGCAGGAGCTGTACAAGGGGCTAAAACAGGCTTTCATACTGGTTTCATGCTCGCTCAGGTTAATGAATTATTCCAACTGCAAGCGGGTGATGATTACAGGCGTATCATCAAACTTAAGGACGAAAACGGTCAACCCATTGACCGTAACGCTGCTAAAATGGCCGCCGCTCTGTCTGGCGCGGTTACCGTACTCACTGAGTTAGGCGCATGGCAATATACCGCTAAACTCTTTCCGGGTCTGTCCGCTCTTTCGGGTATCGGCAGTGAGACTATCATTCAGGCCGTTCAACATAACCCCGTCGTCCGTGAAGGTCTCGCTAATCTCGCTATTGATACTACTAAAGGCATTACTTTGAGTTCTATCAATAACACTATCGAATCCGTTAATACTGACCTCGCTCCGTGGGTAGCTCAAATGTTATCGGGGCAGCCGTTCCCGCAATTTGACGCATCAGGTATCATTCCAAGAGCAAAGGAGACTTTCACTCGTTCCGTTCGCGATTTTTCCGCAGCCGCTATTCCGGGTATGCTATGGAAAGGCTTTAAGATTTTTGACGCGGGGGTTCAATACAACAATACTATTCGCGATATTGCTAGAAATGAAGGTTCTACAGTTCAACAAGTTGAAGCTGATATATTCAGAATGCGCAAAGAAGTTGAACACTCTCTTTCTCAAAGTAAAACAGGAGAAAATAATACTGATATAGAGACTGATACAAACAATAAACAACAGGATACGCAGGATATAAATACTCCTCAGCAACAGCAATTACAGCACCCTGATTATGTCTATTTCCCTCGTAAGAAAATTCAAGACGCGGGTATTACTCCGGCTTTCACTGCTCATGATGAAGCTGCTCTAACTTGGGAGCAGTACCAACAACTTAAACAGGATAATATAGAACTTGCTACAGAATTAGCTAATCAAACAAGGCTGGGGGCTAGCGGGTCTACTATCGAGGAAATTGCCGAACGTATGCAAAATACTGACCAAGATTTGGCTGATGCTTACCATTCTGATGATAATCAGGCTCTCATTGAACGCAAAAAACAAGAATACCAACAGATTATGCCAGAAGAACAAGCTCAAGATTTAGCTACTGTTCTAGGTTATGCTAATGCCGCGTCCCTCGCTCGTAACGGCGTGCCTCTTACAGATATTACTATCACCACTCAGGAACAAGAACAGACTAGACTAAACGATTTTTCGCGTCTAAATCCGGAGTATGACATAAAAAACCCAGACACTTGGACTAATCAAGAACGTGCTCAACGCGTCAGAGAGATTGACCCTAACGCTAAATTAACTGACTGGGAACGCCTGCTTAAACAGTTCCTCGATACTTGGACGGGCAGGAATAAACAAAAATCAGAACAAGAAAACGAAACTCAGCAGGAATCTTTACAGGATACTTCTCTAAAATCTGTCTTCAGGGATGAATTTAATGATTTCGTTCAAACTGTCAAAAATGCTAACCATGAAGCTATTGACACCTTAGCCGCTAAGTCTGACCTTGATACTGACAGATATGAAATCAATTCTTCTTTCCCTAAAGGCAAAACTCTTAACCCAGATAGAGGCTTTGAGTTCCATTCCTTCGGCGGCACTTCTAAAATCGATTTCGCTATAGATGGTCAAGACTTAAAGGTCAGAATTAAAGTTGCTGGCAATAGAAGTCCGCTTGTCATATCCATTAAAGACTTTAAGAATGCTGACTTCAGACAGATTATTCAAGATTTAACAGGGGGCTTTACTCCTCATAACTTCCAGATTAGTGAAGCTCCTATCGCTCAGTTCCTCGCACGTTCTCTGTCTCAGTTCTGGACTGAAAACAATATACCTAAATCAAATGTAAACAACGATATTAATTTGATACAAAAACCTCAGATATTTAACGGCTTTGAGGGACTTGAAAGTACGGAGGCAATCACTAAAGATGAAGTTCACGGCGGGTTTGAGGCTTTCGGAAAATCTGAGGTTAACGTAATAAACGGCATGCGTAACCTTGAACGTACGGAGGCAATCACCATAGATGAAGTTCACGGCGGGAAATTTGAACCTATCACCGAAATTAATACTCATGGCGAGAAAATACAGCCTTATACCAAACAAGATATTAATGTCCACAACGAAGAAACCGCTAAACCGCAGATATACAATGCTCCGAATGACTTTATGAACCCACCTGTCCATACTTCCGAAGTTCAAGAGCTGCTCGATGAGGATCACTATTCCCCTGACACTCAGGAAAATAACGCTGTGCTTCAGGATACTCCGGAGCAGCATATTCCGGACGTTGCACCGGAGACTCTTGCTCAGATACAAACACAGCAAACACAGCCTCAAGTTCAGACTGTAAATAACAGTTCTAACACACTACAGCACGCCGTATCCGTTCTTTCTGACATTTTCAAACAAAACGGTATAGATAAAGAAAACACTCTAAACAACTTTAGAAAGTTGGCTGTTCAGTCTGGTATCGATGAGCAGACTTTTGATAAAGTCTTCAATTTCCTTCAAGAAAACGGCTTCATCTATGTTCGCCCGGGATTGTCTCATGAAGTGATGATAACTCCTCGATTAGAGGATGCTATTAACTTCATTAACATGGATAAACAGCAGATAATTGATACTCTACGCAATAATAGAGTTGAAGATTTTGCGGGGTATTCTTTTGACTCTCTCGACTTTGACGCTAGTTTCCATACTTCCGACACTGAACTTCTCCCTATCGTTGACGCTATCAATAATATGCAATGGCACGGGGAGAATACTGCGGATATTGAGAAGGATATTAAAACTCAAGTTAAACAAATATTACTTCCAATCAGTGATAATCAGTTACTCTCTCTGCTGGGACTTGATGAGTCTTACAGCTCGCCAGAAGACATGAAAGAGTCTCACGTAGAAATTTTCGCAATCGCAAGAAGACCTGTAAACGACATAATGACAACATTCACGTACATAACTCCTCACATTGATAATATTGTCTCAACAGGAAACGGCGACGAAGAACGCGAGTCATGCGAAGTAGTAAGCGATGACGAAGAATTTACAAGCGATGACATCATATCAGACGACAAGAAGGACATACTGCCTCCGGATTTCACAGAGTCAGACTTCAATAGAGCCCGCGTGAAAACTTTCCTGAAGTGGGTAGTCAGCCTCGACGTTCACCCGGCAAACGTATCAACAGCTGACAGTACATCGACATTGCAGGACATCATAGCAGGGACTCCCTACAGGTTCGATCTGTCGTACTCAACGCCGAATACTATTAACTCAAACTGGAATTATCATCCTAAC
>CALGGR010000076.1 GCA_937915755.1 uncultured Fretibacterium sp.
ATTAACATGAAGGCTCTGAAACTCTTGCTCCTCCTGCCGATAATCGCGCTGTGTGTCGGTTGCGGCGGCGACAATTCCGCCGACAAGGCAACGCGCTTCGGCACGGGCGGCACGGGCGGCATGTATTACGCTTACGGCACGGAGCTTGCCAAAATGATTCAATCTGAAGGCAACGGACACGCACTTGAAGTGAAGACTACTGCAGGTTCCGCCGCCAACTTGCGACTCCTGCGCGAAAAATTTTTAGACATTGCAATCGTTCAAAGCGACACGTTGTCTAACGCGATTAACGGGCGAGGTATTTTCGCGGCGGCAGGTGAAGGTTACGGCTACGCGGCTGTCGCGGGGCTTTACACCGAGGCTTGTCAAATCGTCGTTTCCAAAAATTCCGGCATTGAAAACGTTGGCGATCTTGTCGGCAAAAGAGTTTCAATCGGCGAACGCGAATCGGGCGTTTTGCAAAATGCCGAACAAATTCTTATGGCTCACGGCTTAACTTTTGAGATGATTGAACCGCTTTATCTTTCGTTTTCGGAAGCCGCCGAATCGCTCGCTGACGGGCAAGTTGACGCATTCTTTATCACGGCGGGCGCACCTACTGCGGCTGTTGCCGACCTCGCCACCAAAAAAGAAATTAAACTCCTTTCAATCGACCCCGATATTCAAAGCAACATGATGAGACTTTACAAGGGCTACACTCGTTGCATAATTCCTGCCGGCAGTTACAACGGGCAGACCGAAGACGTTTCGACAATCGGCGTTAAAGCGGTTTTGGTTGCAAGCACTGATTTAAAAGACGACGAAGTTTCTTATCTGACAGAATTCATTTTCAAGAACGCCGACAAATTGCCGCACAACACGGGCGATACTTTAACCAATGCTTATGCCGTCGAAGATATTCCGTCAAGTTTCCACGCGGGCGCGGCTAAATTCTACGAGGCGCAGAACGTTAAAGTCAACGTCTACAGCGGCAAGTCCGGCGATACCGTCAAAGCCAGTCAAGATTAATGGAGGTTATCATGTATACGCTTGAATTCAACATGTATCAGACGCTGGCAGTGGCGGTCGTCATGCTTTACGTCGGCACGCTCCTCAAGCGCAAAATTCAATTCCTCGAAACGTTTTGTATCCCGTCGCCGGTCGTCGGCGGTCTGCTCTTTGCAATAGTAAGCTGTATTCTTTACACGTCGGGCGTTATCGGCTTTTCCTTCGACGAGACGCTGAAAAATGTTTGCATGGTCGCGTTCTTTACGTCGGTCGGTTTTCAAGCGAACGTCAAAATTCTCAAAAGCGGCGGCGTTGCTCTGCTGATTTTCCTGGGGTGCGTTATCGCGCTGATTATCGGTCAAAACTTTTTGGCGGTCGGCTTGTCGAAGGTTTTGGACATCAGCCCGTTTATCGGACTTTGCACGGGTTCAATTTCAATGGTCGGCGGTCACGGCACGGCTGGCGCGTTCGGTCCGGTACTTGAAGACTTGGGGCTTGTCGGAGCAACGACGCTTTGCACGGCGGCGGCGACTTTCGGATTGGTTGCAGGCTCGTTAATGGGCGGACCTCTCGGCAGGAGATTAATTTTGGGAAAAGATTTATTGAAGACGGCAGTCAAAGCCGACGAAACGCTGCTTGTCGAAGAAGAAAAGAAACATGAACGTTCGGTAAGCATGTACGCGCCGGCGGCTTATCAGTTGGCGTTGGCAATGGGCTTGGGCACGGTCGTTTCAATGCTTTTATCGAAAACGGGCATGACGTTTCCTATTTATATCGGCGCGATGATTGTGGCGGCGATAATGCGCAACTACAGCGAGTTCACGGGCGCATTCAAAGTTCATATCGGCGAGATAAATGACATAGGCGGCATTTGCTTATCGTTATTCTTGGGAATTGCGATGATAACGTTAAAGCTGTGGCAGTTGGCGGAGCTTGCGGGACCGTTGGTTGTGTTGCTTTTGGGGCAGACGACGTTAATGTTTATCTTCGCGTATTTTATCGTGTTTACTTTCTTGGGGCGCGACTACGACGCGGCGATTTTATCGGCGGGCAGTTGCGGCTTCGGCATGGGCGCGACGCCTAACGCTATGGCGAACATGTCGGCAGTCTGTTCAAAGTACAGATATGCTGTGAAACCTTTCATCATTGTGCCTCTTGTCGGAGCGATGTTCGTCGACATCATCAACACGACCGTCATCACCATTTTCCTGAATCTCCTCTAGGCCCACAAGGGTCGAAGATGCCGGTATACGCCTTATACCAGATGGGCAGCATATACCCGAAAAATCCCTCTATTGTCTTTCCCTGAAAAAAGTTGACTCGTTAAACACGAGTTACAATGTTTATTTACCAGACGAATCGTAGGGATCAGTACTATGAAGAGGTTATTGATCTATACGTAAACAAGCATTTATCTTCCCACCGTATTTCTAAGATTGTCCCTCTGAGCAAGACTACAATTATGAGATGGATTGCTAACTTTGCACAGGATAATCCAGAAGTTCCTATCATGAGCAAGAGAACGGTAAAGCCGAAAAAAGAGATTGTCGAGCCGGAGCCGCGCCAGGAACTTCCTGATGATGTGAAAGCCTTGCAGGCCGAACTGGCCAGGGTAAAGGAGGAACTCCGTAAGGAGAAGCTCCGTGCCGATGCCTACGACACGATGATTGACATCGCTGAGGACATGTTCAAGGTTCCCATCAGAAAAAAAGCTGGCGCCAAACGGTAGAGACCCTGCATGCAAAGAATGTCAAGGCCTATCAGGTCCTGGAACTTTGCAAGCTGTTTGGCGTATCAAAGCAGGCATATTATCAACGAGATGAGAATGTAGCGTTGCGCAGGGCTGCCCAGCGTGCCTTTGCGCTGCAGTTCATCAGGGATATCCGTGAGAAAGATCCCGGTATCGGCGGAGTCAAACTCTGGTATATGTACCAGCGTGACTTCCAAGGGAATGATCTCATCGGACGAGACCAGTTTGTAGATATCATCAACGATTACGGCCTCAAGGTGCGTCTGAAGGTCAGAAAGCCCCGAACGACGGACTCCACGCACGGGCTTCCCACTTTCCCGAATATCATCAAGGACTTCATCCCGACGGCACCCAACCAACTATGGGTCAGCGACATCACATACATCACGATATGGATTGATGAATACACGTACATCTTCTGCTATCTGACGCTCATCTTGGATGCCTATACCGAGGAAATCATCGGCTGGAGCGTCGGTCCGACACTTGAGACGACTTACCCTGTCGAAGCGCTTAGGATGGCTCTCAAACGTATTGAGGGGATGACAAACATCAACCTTATTCATCACTCAGACAGGGGCTGCCAGTATGCCAGCTCCGAGTATGTCCGGCTTCTTCAAGAACACGGCATACGCATCAGCATGACCGAGACCGGCGACCCTAAGGATAACGCACAGGCGGAAAGAATCAACAACACGATGAAGAACGAACTCTTGAAAGGAATGCGGTTCACGAACATCGAAGAGGTCAAGGCCGCCGTAGCCCGGGCCGTTGACTTCTACAACAACGAGAGGCCACATATGAGTATCAACATGAAGACTCCCGCCGAGGCGGCCCTCTGCGAGGGAGAAATCCCCAAACTATGGGTGAGTTATCGTGAGAATGCCATCCGCACCAACCAGGCCGCATTGGAAATCCCTGAAAATAGTTTACCTTTGCCTGTCGTTCAGGGGTCTCCTTCCGGCCTACGGCCTCCAGTCAACCCCTGAACGGGATAAGACCTGGAGAGACAACAAAAATCAGTGATAACGACTACGAGTCAATATCTATCAGTTATAAGTTAAACCAGAGTCAACTTCTATCAGGGAAAGGCTCCAATCGGAGTCAACCTAAATCAGGAAATGACACTTTCCTGGTGAGAACATAGTAATAACGTTAAAATTTGATTCTAAAGGGAAACCTGGTAATCAGACTATTTATTCAGTGGTTCGCATGAATACAGAAGAGAAGGAACACAAACTCACCCTAAAAGCAAGAGTTCGCAGTTGACTCTCCTGTTCTTGAAAACTCCTCCCTTCCGTTTTGTCCTGTTATGCTACCTTGGATTTCAAGAATGGGGTTATGTATGGCGCCGAGAAGTATAACGAGAACACCCTGTTCTATGCCGACGTCTCGAAACATCTTTAGGAAAGTTCTCATCGGTTTCGGATAAAAAACTGTGATTCAAGGACGGAAATGAAACCAAGAAGGTGTTCCCGTTCCTCAAGTGGGCAACTGTATTCAAGGTTGAGCAATGTGATGGCATTGAGCAAAAGTTTCACAAGGATGCGGATTGCCTGTATGACTTCAACCGGAATCAGACAGCGGATGAAGTTTCGCTGGATTACATCAAC
>CALGGR010000077.1 GCA_937915755.1 uncultured Fretibacterium sp.
CATAACTATAAACAGTAGCCAGAGGAATTAAACCAGCCTAAAGCATCCGACTTGGGAGTGTAAAATAAAGTGTGTAAGTTAAGGGCTCAGAAAAACCAATAACCTACGCCCTTTATTTTACGGGGTAAGGTGCGGTGTATTAAACAGAAAGGATACGGAAATAAATGAATACGGCACTTATGGCCCAAAGAAAGAAAAGAATACAGCGTAACCCGGCGGCAGAGGCAGTCGCGAAGGCAATCGTTGAGAATTATCAGCCTGAAACGATTGAGGATATGAATATGGCAATCAAGGATATCTTCGGTCCGATGTTCGAGGCCATGCTTCAGGGCGAAATGGACGGACATTTAGGATATGGAAGCAACGACCACGAAACGGTAAAGGAAACGGACAATCGGCGGAACGGATATTCATCAAAGACATTGAAGACCTCTTACGGAGAAGTCCCAATCAGCGTTCCACGAGACCGTGATGCATCGTTCACCCCTCAAATCATTCCCAAGCGGGTTCGTAACGTGAGCGGAATTGAAGATAAGGTCTTGTCCATGTATGCAAAAGGAATGAGTCAGCGGGATATCGCGGATACGGTAAGTGACATTTATGGTTTTGAGCTTTCCGCTGAGAGCATCTCCAACATCACGGACAGGGTAATGGAGCAGGTTAATGAATGGCAGACGCGCCCGTTGAAGAAGTTTTACACATTCCTCTTTGTAGATTGCATATACGTGAACATTCGCAAAGATTATGCGACGAAAAACTGCGCAGTTTACGTAATCTTGGGGTATGACGTGAATGGGTTAAAAGATATTTTAGGCCTGTGGATCGGTGACACTGAGGGGAAGCACGGCTGGATGCAGATTTTTGATGAGATCAAGGCAAGGGGAGTAGAGGACGTTCTGTTCATCAGTATGGACGGCGTGAGCGGACTGGAAGATGGGGCGAAATCAATCTTTCCGGAAGTGGTTGTTCAAAGATGTATCGTTCATCTGATACGCAATTCCATAAAGTATGTGCCAACAAAGGAGTACAGGCGTTTTACGGCACATTTGAAGAAAGTTTACGGTGCGGTCAGCCTGAAAGCGGCAGAAGCAGAGTTTGAACGTTTCAAGCAGGCTTGGGCGGCTTATCCCGGCGCAGTGAACGTATGGGAACGCAACTGGAAACACGTTGTTCAGCTCTTCAATTACGGGAGTGCCGTGAGGAAGGTAATGTACACAACGAATGCGATTGAAAGCATCAACGCCAGCTTCCGCAAGGTCACGAAAAAAGGAACGTTTCCGAACGAAGACGGCGTAATGAAGGTATTATATCTGCGAATTACGGAACTATACAAAAAGTGGACAAGCCGCGCCGTTCCCAACTGGGCGATGGTTCGCAACCAGCTGTCTATGGATGACGCTATGCAGAAACGGATCATGAAATATGAGAACCTTTGACATTACCAGTCTCGACAACATCGACCGGTTGCAGTCAAGTCGATAAAAGAAAAAACAACTTACACAAATTACTTGACAAACCCCTAAAACGTCCTGATAATATTCTAAATACCTTCAAACGACGGTTTATTCGCTCTA
>CALGGR010000078.1 GCA_937915755.1 uncultured Fretibacterium sp.
ACGCTCTTGATACTAAGAAGGACGAAATTATCGACTGCATTAAACAACTCGCCGCTTCTGCCGTTGAACTTGAGACTAAAAAGGCTATGTCAAATCTGGCTGATTCCTTACAGCAAATTTCTCAGAATATTTTGAAGCAGCACAGAAAAAATATGTGGCTTTACGATTTCTTCCTGCCTCTAGCTTGTGCTTGTCTAGGAATTTTTTTCCTGTGTCTGATTTCGTTTATTGGCGGTGCAGCTATTGCTGGTAAAGGCTGGGGACAGTCTCCAGTTGAGGCTCTGCTTAATGCTCCGGCTGGCTGGATTATTCCACTCGCTCTGATTCCTATTGGTGGTGTTGCTCTCTTTCTCGGTCTTACCGAACAGGGACGGACTAAATATTTGAATTTATTAGCCGCTCTTATTGTAGCGGTTGGAGTGCTATGCGTACTTGCTCACATTCTTTAGAAAAAATTTATCGCATTTTGCCGCGATTTCTAAGGAGTGGTTCTATGAAAAAGGGCAAAAACGGAAAAAAGAAAGTTTATCTGGGAAATGACAGAACTTTCGCAAACGCTTTTAGGTACTTTCGGGAACTTGCAGGTCTTACTCAAACCGAAGCTGCAGAACGCACGGAACTAAGTCAGTCCGCAATTTCAAGGTTTGAAGACGGAGATAACTGGCCTTGCAAGGAAACTACGTTTCGCCTTTGCTACGAATACGGTATCTCACTTCTTGATTTATTCGATTTTATCAGTGATGACCTTCATAAATTACCGTCTTGGGCATTGGAAATAAGCGTTGTGAATTTAGATAAGGAAACAGAGGAAATTTATGAAAACGAATGAAATAAATAACACAAATGAAGAAGTTATAAGGCGTAACCTCGAAAAATTACGCCGCGAAATGGGGACTGAAATCAGAAACGCTATGGATAATTCGAGCGTCATCGAAATCATGCTTAATCCTGACGGCAAAGTATGGATTGATAAAATCGGCTCTGGCATGGAGTTTTTATGCTACATGTCTCCCGTTCAGGCTTTGCAAATGCTCGGTACGGTCGCTCACATGCTCGGCACTGTCATTAACTATCACCACCCTAAAGTTGAGGGCGAACTTCCAGGCGATGGCAGTCGTGTTGAGGGCGTTATTCCTCCTATCGTCCCTAATCCGGCTTTCAATATCAGGAAGAAAGCCTCCGCCATTTTCTCATTGGCTGAGTACATTAAATCGGGACGTGCTACTGACGAGGATATTCGGATTCTATGTGAAGCCATTTTATCACGCAAAAATATTCTCGTTGTCGGTGGTACTGGCACTGGCAAAACTACTTTCGTAAACGCAATTATCAATGAGATGAAAACTTTAACTCCGAAACATCGCTTGCTAATTCTTGAGGACACTCTCGAACTCCAATGCTCTATGGATAATTTCGTCTCCATGCGTACTACATCTGATATGTCAATGCAGGATTTATTGAAAGTTACCATGCGACAGAGGCCAGACAGAATCATCATTGGCGAAGTCAGAGGCAAAGAAGCTCTCGACATGCTAAAGGCTTGGAACACTGGTCATCCCGGCGGTGTTTGCACTGTTCATGCTAATGACGCTCGTGCTGGGTTACTGCGTATTGAACAGCTAATTTCAGAAGTTTCTCAAAATCCCATGCGTGAACTTATCGCTGAGGCTATTGATGTCGTCGCTTTCCTCAAAAGAGACCCTCATATCGGCCCAAAACTTTCAGAACTTATTGCTGTTGAGGGTATTCATGACGGTCAATATGCCTTTCACAACTTAAAGGAGGTGGTTACTTGATTACAGCTATTTTCAGCAAAGTGTGTCGTCATTTTTCTTAACAACTTTATTCAAATTTATATAACGAAAGGAGTTTTTCTATGAACAAACAATTTTCTTTATGGCTCTTTGAACGCAGAGCAGATGTTCTCGCAGTCGTCGTTCTCGTTGCTCTGCTATGTACACCTATGGCGGCTCTCGCAAGCACTAACGATTTGCCCTGGAATACCGCTCTCGACAAGCTCGTCAATGCTTTCTCCGGCAAAACTGCTTTGCTCGTCTCCATGATTGGTATCTTCTTCGCCGGAGGTATGCTCATTTTCGGCGGAGACTTGGGCAACTTCGGCAAAATGGTCATGATGATTGTTCTCGTCG
>CALGGR010000079.1 GCA_937915755.1 uncultured Fretibacterium sp.
CTCCTTTTTTTATTAGAGTATCATGAATCATTAATCTTGTGAAGACACGTTCTCAATTATCACAAGGATGATAGCAGATCATGAAGAAAAAATTTTTACTGATAGTCATCACAGTTCTTTTTGCCGCCATCGGTTCTGTGGGTTCTGTGTCTGTTGCCGCAAATACAGAGGACGCAAACACAGAAGAACGTAAAATAGAATCATCTCATGGCCGCTACTGGGCAAAAGAGTCATTCACAGTAAATAACAGGAAAGGTACGATTAAGGACAGCGCAGTCAGCTCAGGCAATCTTTACGCTACAAGAATCACTCTCAAGATTCCGCCCAAGGAAAGCAGTGAGGACATTTCCGGTTCAGACACAGACGCGGCTGATCAGGGATAAAAAATAAAAACGGCTTTTCTCACCGTGTGTAAATGGATAAAGGGGGAGTGTCTGTCAACGCCGGAACTTTGGAGCATCGGCACTTGGCCGCCTTATCAGTTCATAAAACTAATGTCGGTAGTGAGTCTATTCTGCCGTGTCCGTAGAAACCGTAGAAAACATAGAAACCGAATCTGCCCCGAATTTCTGTGTTACTGCCCGTTTTACAGTTTTGGAGTTCAAAATGTATAATATTTATACTCAAATTGTTAAGGAGCGAAAGGGATAAATGAACTTAGAAGAAAAACAGTATTATGATATTAAGTCTTTCTGTGATAACCTTTTAACTGACTTCTTCTTATTCCTTTACGTTTCTGAGAAGACTATGGCTACTTACCGTAGAGCTCTAAAACAGTTATTCTCTTTTCTTCATAGCAATAATATCTCTAAACCTAAATATGACGATATTCTCTTATTCAAGAAGACACTAGAAGCTCGAAGCTGCAAATCCGCAACAATAGCTCTCTATCTTGCCGCTACTCGTCGTTTCTTCTCGTGGTGTGAGCAGAAAAACATTTTTCCGAATGTGGCCGTCGGCGTAAAAGCTCCAAGACAGGAAAGAGGACACAAGAGAGACTTCCTTGGCGCAAAGCTGTTAAAGCTGGTGCTGAGCACAATAGAACGTGAAACCTTGGAAGGCAAAAGGAACTATGCGATCATGGCTTTGATGAGCGTTGGTGGGTTAAGGACTATAGAGGTTAGCCGCGCGAACGTTGAAGATATAAGGATATTAGGAGACTTCACCGTTCTGTATGTTCAGGGCAAAGGCAGAAAGGACAGAACCGAGTTTGTGAAACTGCCCTAAGTAATTGTTATTCTCTTCTACTTGATTATTTTGAGTCTTCCCTGACCTTTTGTGTTCCCATACGCTTCGGGAATAATTTCGAGCTTCCTTATGTAACACCCCAAAATTTCAGCATCGGTTGCGAAATCTGCCTCAATTAGTTTTGCTCCTGAGAAAACATGACCGTTTCCCTTCTCGAAAAAAACATAATTAGTTGACACTACATTATAGATTTTCTCAGGGGCAATCGCTTCGCCCTTCACTTTGACATCTTTAACTCTGCGTTCCCCTTCAATGCTTTCGAGCATGTTGTTCTTATCGACTTTCACCGGCGTAGGGATTCTTGAATCAATCGTGTATGTCAGTCCAGCGGCATGTAATAAACCTGCGTTTTTTCCCGGTGCTGTTCTCGCTCCAAATTCAAGCTCATCAAGTATCGTCTGACCGCTCACTTCGGCAATACATACAGTATTTCCATACGGCAGAACTGAGATTACGTCATTGAAGGCTATCTCGCCTGCCTTTATGTTCGTTCGGAGACCCCCCGCATGTATGAATGAAATATCAGCGCTGCCAGTCTTCGTCATCGAAGCAGCTTCAAGATAAGCGTCAGCCAGAAGGTTGCAAAGATTCGTCTCGGCATCTCTCGCAAGCCATTTGCCTTCATCATCGACTGCTACAAGATCAAAACTCGTATAGCCCTGATGAGATTTTATTGTTTCCTCAAACCTGCCTTTTATATTCTGAATCACTATGTCGATTCCTTCATCTTTTCCGTTCGATGAATCAATGAGCTTTGATGAAACTTTCCCATCTGTTTCAATCGTAACCAGACCGATATGCCTCAGCTTTGTGCCTGACTGCGTGATTATTACGTCCTTCCCTTCGGCATTCTTAATCTTCAGCTCAGGTGTTACCTCATGAGAATGTCCGTCTATGAACGCGTCAATTCCATGTGTCCTCGCTGCTATGAACGGTGAAGTCCATGCTTCAGTCAAGGCATCGTCATATTCGCCTAAATGACCAACAACGATAACGTAATCAACTCCCTTTGCGCGTACTTCATCAACAGCTTTCTGAATATCCGCAATTAATTTCTCGCCTGTCATATCTCCGTCAAACGTGTATATGTAATTCTGCCTTGCCTCGTCCATGAAGTATGTCGGTGTAGACTTTGCGATCGTGTCAGGTGTGGTCACTCCGATGTAAGCTACTTTGACATCTCCATATGAGAGGATTTTATAGGCAGGGAGAATTAATTTGTCGTCCGAGACTGTCCTGATGTTGCATGCAATAAAGCCGCATGACAGATTTTTGTTAAAGTTCTCGAACATTCCCATTGTGTAATCAAATTCGTGATTACCGGGCGCGGCAACGTCATAACCAATTGCGTTCATGATTTCGACTATGTAGCGTCCCTGAGAGAGCATTCCTATTGTCGCTCCCTGTGAAAAGTCGCCGGCATCGACTGTCGTAACATACGGCGTGAGCTTCCTCATCTCGTTTCTGTAGAATACGAACCCTGCGTAGCCGATGTTATCTTCAACTCCGCAGTGAACATCATTGGTGTATACAATAATAATGTCCTTATCCGGTGCAGCTCCCTCAGAAGTAACAGCTGACAACGCCAGCAGTAACGCTACTGTCAAAATCTTGCGTAACATAATACCATCCTTTCCTAAATCATCATTTCGCCCTCAATTTTATCATCTGAGCATGAGTGCAAGCACCTTAAACAGAGGTTTCTGATAGCGGTCACAGAGTATATTGGCTGTGCTTCGCGGCCCTAACGGGTCAATCTGCCAGCCACATTCAGTATTCTTGAGATAGGGGATTTATGACCGAGCGGAATACGGCGTTACCGGGCTTTGCATGTTTAGCGAAGATTTTCGGGTCAGCGGTTGCGCATCGCAAAATGGAATCATATGTTTAAAAACATATTAAGCATATGAAGTTAAATTTTATACTGTGAACTACCGCCACTTATAGAAGTGGCGGCTTCCTACTTCAGCGAAGATTGCGCTACAGTCCGATGTTCTAGCTGGAGTCGTCTTGCCGAAGGACGCAGTACATCTTCTCCATAGGCGTAACTTCCCGTAGTCCCATAGCGCAGCCCCGAAGGGAAGGTAATTCGTTTTCCTTCTTCGCAGATATTTATTGCCGCATTTATGTCTCGGTCATGCTCTGTTCCGCATAACGGGCATTTCCACTCTCGCACTTTCAGGTCTTTCACTTGGACATTCTTATATCCGCATTTACTGCATAACTGGCTGGACGCAAACCATTTGTCTACTTTCACCAGTTTTTTACCGCGAAAATACAACTTGTAATCCAACATATCCCGAAATTTTCCGAAGCTGTCATCTGCTACTGACTTCCCGAAGTGCAATGTCCTGCTCATCGCCTGCATGTTCAGTGTCTCTATGCACACCGCGTCATAATCCTCAGATAATTCATATGACTTTTTGTGCAGAAAGTCCAGCCGTTGATTGGTGATTTTCTCGTACATTAGACACACTTTCAGTCTCATACGTTCGCGGTTCTGACTTCCTAGTTTCCGCCTTGAATGACGGCTACATAAACGCGCTAGTTTCTTTTCACTCTTTCGTAAAAATCTTGGATAGTTCGCCCTTTCTCCTTCTGATGTTACGTATAAATCGTGCATTGAGAAATCCAGTCCGATAAACCTATGCAATTCTACTTCGGGAACTTGTTTTTCGTACTCCACAAGTATGCTCGCATAATATTTATTCGTCGGTGTCCTCTCAATCGTTACACTCTTAATCTTCCCTATCATCGGGCGGTGCTGTACTATCTTCACAAAGCCTACTTTCGGCAACTTGAGTTTCCCGTTCTCTATCCTCACGCTCCCGTTTTGATTGTTCGTTGTATAACGCATTCGGCTTTTCTTCTTGCTCTTGAACTTCGGAAAGCCTACTCGTTTTTGGCTGAAGTAATTTTTGTATGCTGACTGAAGATTTAACTGGGCATTGGCTAATGCTAAACTGTCCACTTCTTTAAGCCACTCAAACTCGGTTTTATACTGTGCAGGTGTTGTCTGAAGTTGTCTGGCCTTTTTTCTTATAGTGAGCAATCTTGTCTGCCAGCATTCGGTTGTATATGAACCTAACACAGCCAAAGGTTTTGGCAAACATTATTCTCTGCTCTTTGTTCGGATATATTCGGAATTTATATGCCCTGTTCATTTCTATTACCCTGCGAATGTATGTATTTCTTTATAACTTCTATAGGAGCGCCACCAGTAGTAATCAGGCAAAAACTTCTTGACCAAAACATTTCCTTCCAAAGTTTACTGCGAACGATAGGAAAATTTTTCTTAATCAGACGAGATGAAGTACTTTTATAAGCGTTTATTCAACTTGAACCTGCCTTTTCGTAACCGAGACAGCTGCGCATAATCTCACAAATTCTTTCAGTTTCAGCCAATGAGAGCCTTGAATAAATCGGCAACGTTAAAATTCGCCCGCTAACATCTAATGCAATCGGTGTCTCGTTCTCATCAAAACTAAAGCATTCAAAAGAACTTGTCAGCGGATAAAAATACTTCCTCGCGTAAATGCTATGCTCTGCTAAACATCGAAATACTCTGTCTCGGCACGCTTCATCAGTGAATAATAAAGGGAAATATGAGTAATTCGCTTCAGTATTATCTTGAATGGAATGTATCTCTATTCTCTGAACATCAGACAAACATTCAATATATTTTTCATAAATTCTTCTTCTCTTTGCAATATTTTCCTCTAAATATTTCAAGTTGCAAATTCCCATAGCAGCACAAAACTCATTCATTTTTGCATTAGTGCCTATGTATTCAACTCTCTCAGGACTTGTAATTCCAAAATTCTTGAGATGATAAATTTTTTCCGCAACGTCTTTGTCCTTGATGCAGGCTGCTCCGCCTTCAATGCTGTTAAAAACTTTTGTTGCATGAAAACTGAAAATCGAAATATCCCCGAAATGGGCAACGCTTTTGCCTTTATAGCGGACTCCAAAAGCATGCGCAGCATCGTATATTACTTTCAGACCATGTTTTTTTGCTATGCGTTCTATCTCCTCTACATTACAGACATTGCCATAAACATGAACAGGGACAATCGCGCAAGTTTGTTCATTTATAAGTGGCTCAATTTTTGAAGCATCTATCGTAAAATCATCAAGATTTATGTCGCAAAAAATCGGCTTAAACCCAGCCCTGATTATTGCATGTGTCGTTGAAATAAAAGTAAAAGGCGTTGTGATGATTTCCGCGCCCTTTTCAACGTTTTCTAATAAAGCCTGTAGTGATAATTCTAACGCCATATGCCCGTTAGTAAATAAATCAACGTTATCAACACTCAAATACTCTTGCAGTTTTAGTTGAAATTCCTGATGAAATTTCCCCATGTTTGTAAGCCAGTGATTAGTCCAGATTTCTTTAATTAAATCCGAATATTCACTGAACGGAGGCATTGAAGGACTTGTTACATATATTGCTTCAGGCATTCTTTGTTCTATATGGTTTGCATTTCCAGTAATCAACGAAATCTTCGCTGAAAATCCACGTCCCATGCAATTGATGCTTGACCTCATTTAACTTTTTCCAGGCTTCAAAATTCCTGAAGAAAAGCCACATCTGAGCCTCCACGTTGTAACTGCAACCGATAAATCCGTTTTTCTGATAAACTATCTGCATGGCTTTATTTGTCCAGAGCGTACAATGAACAGGCACCGGCAGAAGATAGTACCATTCCGGGTCCTGCGGAACTTCCTCGCAAATCAAAGTATGCAGACCCATAATCCCGTCAGGCTTCAGAAGTCCCATAATTTTTTCGACTTCTCCTCTGTTGCCCAGCAAATGCTCAAAAACTGAAGATGACACAATGAAATCAAAATTTCCCTCTCTGACTTCTTCAGGCGTTAAATAATATTCGCCTGAAGGTTCCATGTATTCGTCAAACTTTTTCAGCCATGGCACGCCAGTTCTGTCATTAATTTCATTGGCGAGCTTGCCGTCTCCCGCTCCGTAATCCATTGTATTCCAGCCGTATTGAAACACTCCTAGGCTCAGAAGTTCAGCGAAAAGACCTGCCTGAAAATCAATACGCCCAATACGCCTCAGCCATTTGGGATCGAGCACCTCATACTTCAGTACACCGTTGAAATAATCTTTATGGGCGTTATAGCTAAATTCGCTCCATTCTTCGTGGGACATTTCGTAGAGAGTTTTTGAAACCGTTAATCCGCAGTGCTCACAGCGTACATACTCAAAGGTATCAAGGCCAGGGAGATATTTCACTCCGATTTTCTTCACGAAATACGGTTTCATTTCTCCGTTGCATACAAAACACTTCATGAATTTTTACCTCCTACTAATTTTTCAGTAGGCAGACACAATAAGTCTGAGAAATCAATGACCGCCGAAGCGATTGACATTCCTACGCCAAAGCCGCTGATGAGGGACAAAAAATTTGTCTGCTCATTAAGCCGCTTCATTTCTGACAGTATCAAAGGAATTGACGCTGAACTTGTGTTACCGATATTTGACGCTCTAAAGGGAACTTTTGCAGACGGTATTTGTAGTTTTGCGGCAATGCTTTCTACAATTGATTTATTCGCCTGATGAAGCAGAAATGCTCCAATCTCTGAAATATCAGCCTTTGCAAAATGAATTAAGTCCGCAATATTTTGAGGCACATATTTTGAGGAAAAATTAACTACTTCCAAGCCGTTCATGAATACAAAATTTTCCCGGACATCGAGCGAATTATTTTCCACAAGATGCTGATTTCGGTAAGCTCCTCTCCTGATTATAATCGTCTCTGAAAGTTCACCGAACGTTTGCAAATTGAAAAATATTTTTTTGCCTGCGCTTTTTGATATTACTGCCGCTGCTCCCGCATCTCCGAAAATTGAAAGGCAAGAAGTATCATCATGACAAATATTTCGTGTTGAGGTGTCACCGCAGAGGAGCAAAATTTTTCCGTCAGTCAGGTTCTGAAGCATTGACGAAGCAACATAAAGGCCGTAGACAAAGCCTGAACAGCCCAACGAAAGGTCGAATGCTGCAATATCATTAGGCAAATTCAGACGTTTTTGCAGAGTGCAAGCTGTTGAAGGCATAAAGTAATCAGCAGTCTGAGTCACGAAAATTAAAGCACGAATTTCATCGCGGCGAACCTGCTCCGAGTCAAAAAGTATTTCTGCGGCTCTCACACAAAAGTCTGACGCGCAAATTTCCTCTTCAGCAACACTGAAGCTGTCAAATCCTGTAATTTTTTTCAGACGGGAAATTTTCTTGCTGTCTATGAGATTTTCCAGACGCTTTTCAACCGTAATATTTTTGCTGGACACGACAGCGCAAAGGCTTTCTATTTTTGCGTTTTCAACTACAGTAAGCATTATTCTGCACCTATGATGTTATACAGATCTCCTACTGTTGCAGCGTTTTCAATTTTCTGCATAAGTAATTCACTCTCCTCTAATCTCTGGCCGCAGAACGAAAAGAAAGCTACCATGCTTACAGAATCCCATTCTAAAATTTCTTTTAATTCCGTGTTCAAGGTAAGCTCTTCGTCCGTATCCATCAATTCTTTGAGAGTTTTGATAAATTCTTCCTTCTTCAAAGTTATTACCGCCTTCACTTGATGTCAATTGCAGGATTGCCGAAAACTTTCGCGCCTGCTTTCACTTTTTTCAGTACCACGCTGCCTGTGCCTATGTATGCGTTATCGCCAATTTTTGACTTGGGAATAATTGAAACATGGCTGCCGATAAAAACATTGTCGCCGATTTGAGCATAGCCGCCTATATCAACATGAGACATTATGCAGGAATATTTCCCTACAGTAACATCATGGCCGAGATAAGTTGCATTGTTTATCACGGAAAAATCACCGACTTTGACATGATCTCCTATTCCGTTGTCCAGTCCGATAATCACGCCGCGGCCAATTTCAGCCGTTGGAAAAACAATCGAACGGTGGTTTATGATGCTGACAAAATCTGCTCCCCTGCTTAACATTTTCCCGATTAATCTTATTCTGACTTCAGGCATACCGACAGCGCACGTGAATACATCATCATCACATATCTGATAACTGTCAATATCACCGAGCAGCGGAACTTCCTCAGGGAGTTTGCTGTAGTCTTCTTCGGAAAGTTTAATATCGCCGTCAAGAAAACCTTTGATTTTCCATTCCGAATTAAATTCCCCAGTCTGCTGGGCGTGCCAGTAAACCTCACGGGCAAATCCGCCAACACCAATAATGATTAAACTTTTCATGATGTTTGCCTTAGCGCGTTGACCTTTTCAACAATCTTGTTGATTGTATCCCATTCCGCTACAGAAAACTCATCGTCGGGAAAGGTAATCTGGAATTTTTCTTCGATTTCAAACAATAACCTTGAAAGATCAAGGGAATCTAATCCCTGCTCCAAAATCTTTTTGCCAGGGTCAAAGTTTTCAAAATCAACTTTTGAGTCCGAATTGAGCTTTTCAGCCAGTCCTATAATATCCTTTGAGGTTACAGCTTTCATGATTTTCTCTCCATTATAGTTGCCGCCGCTGACATTCCCGCACCGAAGCTGCTCATTAAAACGGTTTTCACGCTTTCATCGCCCAGATACTTCTGAAGCAAAATCGGTATTGAAGACGAAATAGTGTTCCCATAATTCTGCGCTTCAAACGGAACTTTCTCAGGTGAAATGCTAAGTTTTTCCCCTAACTGTTCAACAATATATTTGCTTGCCTGATGAAAGAGGCATAGATCAATGTCTTTTTCTGTAATGTGATTTTTCTCCAGGCATTCCCGAATTATTGGTGCAACTTCCCTCAGGACAAAACGCAATACTCTGCGGTTATCCATAGCGAGATAGGAATCTTTTCTTTTGATTATGGCAGAATATCCGCTGCCTTTTGTGCAAAAAGTGCTTTTCCCAAGACTAAATATGCCGTTTGTGCTGAGGAGAGTGGCTGCCGCTGCGTCTCCTAAAACCAAGTCGGTACTCTTGTCGTTAGGGTTCAATACTTTTGAGTAAGGATCGCATGTGAAAAGAATCCCTGTCGAAAAATTATTCATTTCCATAAAACTCCGCAGAATATTCACGCTGTAAACATATCCCGAACAAGCAAGCATTATGTCAAAAGCCGCACAGCTTCCTCTAAGGGCTAATTTGTCCTGCAAAATCGCAGAAGTATGAGGCAGCTGAAAATCTCCGTTATGAGAACATACACAAATACATTCTATGTTTTCTTCAGATAAATTTTCGACACGGCCTTTCAGATCCAAAAATGCTCTTTTGCACATGTCGGACGTTTCTTCATCAGGCTCTTTTCTGGCAGTGGCAAGAAAACCGACTCTTTCTTTCACAAAATCAGCGTTCAAAGGCTCACCGTCATAAATCTTCGAGAAATTGTCCCTGCAGTCCTTCGGAATATAAACACCGATATTCTCAATCCCAATCATTTTGAAAAATCCCTCCTTAAATTTGAACCGGCTCAAAAATTTCTGTCCTGCTCAGGTCAATAACACCTGAAGCGCAAGATAACCCAGTTCCAAATCCGCAGATTAAAACTTTTTCCAGCAATGGATTTATACCGGGATAAAGAGTTGAAAGCATTAGGGGAATTGAAGCGCAGGTCGTGTTACCTGTTTTAGCCGCTCCAAACGGGACTTTCTGGTGAGGTATCTTCAGACGTTGTGCCAAGTAATTCAAAATCAAAATATTTGCCTGATGAAACGCAAAAAGGTCTATCGCATCAATAGGCAGATTTAACATCTCCAAAGTATTGTGGACGACATTTTTCACGTGCTTCAAAACAAACTCCATTATCTGCATGCCGTCCATAAAAATATTTTCAAGAGTTCTACCGTTCCCGTTTTTATCGAACGTTAAAATATCCGTTACGCCTTCTTGATGAGGCATTCTGAAAGCTCCGGCAGGAATCATCAAATTATTTGCCCTCCCGCCGTCAGTATAGAAACTAAAAGCAGTTCTGCGCACATTTTCACATCTTGATAATATAGTTGCACTTCCAGCATCACCGAATACCATTCGCAATGATTTATCTTGCGGGCTTATAGCCTTTGTAGGGGTATCTCCGACACACAGTAGGACATTTTCACAATAACCAGACTCAATTAACAGCGAGGCCTGAAAAATTCCGTAAACATAACCTGCGCAACCATAATTTATATCAAATGCTATGACTCTATTCGGAAGTCCTAATTTTGCCTGAATAATTGCAGAAGTATGAGGAACGATGTGATCAGGAAATTCAGTAACAAATATTATAGCGTCAATATCGTCCGGCGTTATTTTACCTTCACTAAAGATTCTCTTGGCTGATTCCATACAATAATCTGCTGAAGTTTTCTGGTTATTTTCTGGAAGAGGGGGGCAAAATCTTATCTCGCTGATCCCCGTGTTCTTAATAATTTTTCTTACAATCTCTTCTCCGTATATCGAAGACAAAGACAGCAAGTCCAACTTCTCTTGGGGTAAAGCTGTAGCAATTGCTCTAATTGATGTTGTTGCAAAAAACTTCTCCATGTTAAATCCCACAAATTAAATCTAATTTTTTTAATAATAGCGATATTAAATATTTTTGTCAAATTTGTCAAAATATTTTAGCGGCGGACAATTCATGAAGCACTTGCAGGAGCATGAATTTCTTACACGTTATTCTCATAACTCAACTTGCACAATTCATCTCCAACCTACAGAGACGAGAGTCTTCTTGCGAATTATGACATAATAACAAAAAAGGAGTGATATTACTTAGAACCTGTCTTCATAAGATATAAAACGTGTTATAATACAACGTATTTATGGGAAGCGGCTTGAACCACTCGCAACTTTAGTCGTGAGATGAAACGCCGCCGTATAATTGACTTTTTGAAAAAATCTGCTAATTTTTCCTCAAAGGAGGTGAGAAAAATGTATTTGACAGTAAAACAACAAGTGAAGCAAATCTCAAAGGAAGAATACCGCATAATTAAAAGCTTGTCCCACATAGCAAAAAATTTAACTAATGAGGCAATTTACAACGTACGTCAACATTACTTTAGCGAGAAAAAATATTTGAGCTACAAAGAAAATAACAGATTACTTAAGAGTAGTCCGAATTACAGAAAATTAAATTCAAATATGGCGCAGCAAATCCTGAAGGAAGTTGACGGAGAGTTTCAGTCATTTTTTGCGTTGTTAGAAAAGGCAAAGAGAAATAATTATCCGTTAAGCAGTGTAAAACTGCCGAAATATCTTTCTAAAAAAGGTTTCACAACTCTTTTCGTAAGATTGAATGGGAATCGTTTGACAATTCCGTACTCCAACAGCTTCAAGAAAGAACATAAAACGATAACCATAACAATTCCGCAGATTTCGGAAGGAAAGAAAATAAAAGAGATAAGAATCAAGCCGAAATCAGAAGCCAGGTACTTTGAAATTCAATACACATATGAAGTGGAAGAAAATCAAAGGGAATTAAACACGAACGAAGCACTGGGAATAGATTTTGGTGTGAACAATCTTGCAACGTGTGTATCCACCTCAGGAAAGTCATTCATAATCTGCGGCAGAAAATTGAAAGCCATAAACCAGTGGTACAACAAAGAAACAGCTCGTCTACGGGGGCTGAATGACAAACAAAAAAATAGCCGGAAGATCACGAATCGCCAAAAACAACTGTCGAAAAAAAAAAGTAACCGTGTGAACGATTATTTGAACAAGGCGGCCCGACTGATAATAAAATTCTGTTTGGAAGAGAAGATCGGAATTTTGGTGTGCGGTTACAACTTGGACTTTCAAAAGGGAAGTAGAATGGGAAGAGTGAACAATCAGAATTTCGTCAACATTCCCTTTGGAAAATTCCGAAAAAAACTTGAGTGCTTGTGTGTTTTTTACGGAATAAAATATTTTGAACAGGAAGAGAGTTACGCATCGAAGGCGAGTTTTTGGGACAAAGATGAAATCCCCGTGTACAATGCGGACAGTGAAGTGAAGAATAAATTTTCAGGGTGCAGAGTACACAGAGGATTGTACAAAACATCAAAAGGCCACAAGTTCAACGCCGATGTAAACGGAGCGTTAAATATAATGAGAAAAAGTAATGTTGTGTCCTTAACAGGGCTATACAGTAGGGGCGAAGTGGACACGTCTGCAAGAATAAGGGTTGCATGACCAAACTTCTTGGACGAGGATTTTTATCCTTTCGAAGCCTTCGACTTTAGTCGAAGAAGGTTCACAGGGATAGAGATAATTACGATGAAAGGAAATTTTCAGAGTTGAAAATCAATATACAACAAAAAAGTTTAACAGGAGAAATTTTTCGCAGATCCCTGTTTGTGTTTATTCTTGCAGATTTGACTTACAGATTGGGGCCTTTAATTGATGGAATAGTAACGGGAAATTTTCTAGGAGTTGATGCAGTTGCAGCTACAAGTCTTATTTCTCCTTTAATATTGATATTAACACTCGTTGGCATCATTTTTGCGGTTGGTTCTCAAAGCGTGTACACGGAATTATTGGGTCAGGGCAAAGTTGACGAAGCAAATTCTGTTTTTACGTTTTCAAATGTTTTGGCCGTGATTGTATCTTTGCTGATTATGCTGTCGATTCTGATATTTTCAGATTCGATCGTGAGGATTTTGGGAGGAAAACCAGGTACAGCCTCTGCAAATTACGCCGCTGATTACCTGTGCGGTTACGCTCCAGGGCTTATGTTTTTTAGCTGCGCAAAGGTTGTACAAGTCTTAATGAATATTGATAATGACAATTCCTGTATTGTTTACGCAATAATAGCGATGACATTTGTAAACATTGCAGGAGATTTTTATGTTGTACTTTTCACTGATATGAAGATGTTCGGGCTTGCTCTCGCGACTTCTTTAAGCTATGTTGCTTATTTCGGAGTTTTGATGCTTCACTTTCGGAGAGAAAAACGAATTTTGCATCTGAATTTCAAAGCTTTGAACTTTCTTCAAACGTTCCTCGAAATCTTCACTCGTGGTTCAATGCCTGCCTTTTCTCGATTTTCAAAATCTATTGCAAATATTATAATAAATCACGCTATCATTTTTTATGCTGGCAGCAAAGCACTTGCAGTCTTCGGGGTTCAAAAACAAATTGAAAGTCTTGTTGGATCTTTATATCTCGGTACTGCTGAAATGATTTTGGCAATGTCTAACGTATATTATGGTGAAGAAGACAAAAAATCGCTCGATGATCTTCAGATAACCTCAATGTCGACAGGAATATTTTTGTCTGCGATTGTTTCGGTATTGTTGCTAGTGTTCTCTGAATTTTTTGCTGGTTTGTATCTTGGTCGTGAAAATTTGCAAATCCTCTCAATGGGTGCTGAAGCTGTCAGATATATGGCTTTTACATTACCGTTTTACGTCTTGATTTTTGGCTTTCTTAATTACCTTCAAGGCGTTAAAAGGGTTTTTTCGGCGAATATTTTTGTATTTTTGATTCAGGTACTTGTTCCATTGAGTACAATCTATGCAACGTTGAGATTTACTTCCAAAGGACCATGGTGTGCCACCCTTTACAGTAGTGTAATTCTTGCTTTGATGTGCTTGGGCTATATTGTGATTCAGAAAGTCCCCGTGAATTTCAAAAAACGTCTCTTGCTGAACAGTAATTTTTACACTGAAACAGCTAAAGAATTGGAACTTGTTGCGGATTCTGAACTTGAAGTTATGGGAATGTCAAGAATTGCCCATCTGTTTTGCGCCGAAAATAATCTCGACAAAAGAAGCGCTTTTATGTTATCGCTCTGCATTGAAGAATTTGGAATGAACATCATAAAACATGGTTTTAATGATGGTAAAGAGCATTATATTTACTTGCGTATTCTCGTAAAAGAAGACAAGATAATCTTGCGTATTCGTGATGATTGTGTAGCTTTTAATCCGCTGGAATATTACAAGATGACTTCCCAAAATGAAGATGACCCCACAAAAAATATAGGAATAAGGATGGTAGTGAAAATGTGTTTAGACATAATCTATCTGGGCATATTCAACACGAATAATTTGGTAATCACAATTTCTAAAGAGCAGTCCCAAACTCCTGCAACGTGTAAATTTGTCGGTAATTTTTCATCTTCGGTTTTGTAAAAGCAATGAGCGGGATTAAAGTGCTTAGTAGAGCTATTTTACACTCCTTCGTATTTTATTTGGGGATATGGACAAAATTTGGATCGCTGATATAATAAGTCATATTCATCGTTCCTAAGATGAAGGTCTTCACATTATGAAATATGCTGTGAAATTTATAAAATTAGACAAACAACAGAAAGGAAGGCATTTTATGTATAGATTATGTAAGGAGGTTTCCCAAAAGCCAACTGAACTTATGTCTTTCAATTCCACTGCTGTACGTGCCTCTACGATAAGACAAGATACTGACCCAATAGAGGATCAATATATGGTTAGTATATTTTGTAGCACACATAACCAGCGCAAATACATTAGAACTTGCCTCGACTCTTTAGTCAATCAGAAGACCAGCTTCAAATACGAAATCATAGTAAAAGACGATGCCTCTACGGACGGTCAGCAAGAAATCATCAAGCAATACGCTGAAAATTATCCTGATAAAATCATGCCTCTTTTACTCGAAACAAACCATTTTGAACTGGGACTTGACCATGTTGTAGCCGAAAAATTTCTGAAAATATCAAGAGGAAAATACATCGCCATTTGCGAAGGTGATGATTTTTGGACGGATGAAAATAAGCTTCAAATACAAGTTGACTTCATGGAAACGCATCCGGAATGTTCCCTTTGCGGCCATGCAGCCTACTACGCTAATGAAGACGGAACTTTGCGTCATGATAAATATTTCCGACATATAGACGAATCACGCTACTTATCGACAGAAGAGTTAATTGAAAAATGGATGCTGGCAACAAATTCAGTAATGTTCAGGAAAAGCGTGAAAATGGGAGCAGTTACTATTCCTTATCAGGAAAAGTGCATTTATGGTGATTACGCCACGTTAATCTATTTCTCGCTTAAAGGGAAAGTTTACTTCTTAAACAAGCTCATGAGTGCTTATCGGGTCCTCAGTTTAGGCTCGTTAAGCCAAACATCAAGAGGGAATGCAAACCTTGCCAAAGAGCGTATTCTTGAATTGGTAAACATGCTTGATAGGATTGATGCATACACAAGCGGCAAGTATTCAACGTCAGTGAACAAGTTCAAAAACGAGCTATTATTTTTATTGTATTTGTCCTTGAATGATAGCGAAGAGCTTAGAAAATATTCGCATCTATGGCATAATTACGGTGTGAAAGTAGCAATTAATTATATACTTTGTGTATATTTTAATGGTTTTTATACTGCCCTTCATCGTTGGGGGTGGGGTAGTTGGACGTTTTTTACGCAGATAATACCGTAACTGATATGATTCATTTGGAGATGTAAAAATGTTGGCAATAAAATTTTCAGGGGAATTAACCCAAACAATTACGAAAATTCTGTAGCGTCAAATAACCTTTACATAAATTCATTCCAAATACCTAGTTATAATTTTGATCAATTGATAAGACAGTGAGGAATTAAAGAATAAACAAACCCAACACCTACAGAAAAACGTTCTACAACCTCAACAACCTTATCACCATCATTTATAGCATCAATTATACGTTTATATACGTTTACGTAAGTCATTCGAATATGCATTCATAATATTTATATTTTACATCAAAATATGTTTATTGTTTTGCAAATCGCTCTAGACACCAGAATTTAGCTTTTCTTTCGAGTTGCACACAAACAACACCAGCTTCTCCGCTCGGCTGAGCTGCTTGATCTCGTACTCTCGTTTCATCGCCGCACTCTTGCTCTCACATTCTTCCCAATAGACCAGTTCAACCGGCCGCCGGCTTCTCGTGTATTTCGCCCCTTTGCCGGCGTTGTGAGCGGCAAGCCGGTGCTCCAAGTCATTCGTCCAACCGCAATAGAGACTTCCGTCAGAACAACGGAGAAGATAAACTTTAATATTTGACATCTTTTACTACTTTATTATACTTTCATAAAAGATATTTTCTTCGGTATAATATATCAAAACTTGAACATTTCAAGGAGAGTGATCTCAAAAATGCCAATATCGAGCAATATCCGTATTCTTCGCAAGAAAGCAAAACTCACACAGATCGATGTTGCAAAAGCTCTCGGTGTCTCAATCGCAACATTCAGACGCTGGGAAGGCGGTGAGACCGCCCCAACAGGCACGAGAATCGTTGAACTCGCAAAGGTTCTTCAGGTTGAGCCTGAGAGCCTTGTTTCGGAGACTCAACCGAAGCCGGTCAACCAGGCTGTTCCGAGCGGCAATATCGCTCCAAGCCGCAATGTGCTCGTCTTTGAAAAGGGAGAATTGAGAATAGAACTCCCCGCCACTGAGAAGGGCTACGAACTTTTTAACCGGCTTGTCGAAAGACTCACAGGCTCAGCCGCAACTGCCTGAAAAACTGGCAACTGCCTGAGACCGGAAGGCACCATACCGGCTGGATAAAAGTTTCTTACGACGAATAATAACGCTGTTTTTTTACCATATCCTGTTTCCTTCATACTCTTGAATGCCGTTTATATTCAACGTTCATTTTTTAGCTTTTACGGCGCTCCCAAAGGGGGGGGAGAGTAGTGAAACGTATTACTCTGCTCAACGCAGGGCTTAATATGGGCCGCTAATGTGTTTGAAGGGATAAAAGCTATTGAAGCCGTTCAAGCTATCTGCCTATGAAGCAAATAACCTAATTCGTTTCGAGGAAGCGTTCTGATAGGGACTGCCTTCGATACCTATTCGGGGATTTACTTCATCGCTGGACTGCACCACATTCACCGGACTTTATTCCATGACCAACCCTTCAAGAAAATATTCTCTCAGGCGCGTCAGAAAACCACATGAGCGCGCTCGATATATTTGAGCATACTCTTTCATGTAGCATGAGTTAAGTCTTCAAAATTTCCCCTTCTCGTGTCTCCGCTGGGGCTGCTCACGTTCAAGCCGGCGGATGTCCACAGTTGCGGCTGTCCCAGGGTCAGGCCGCGTCAGGCTCAGATCGCTCCCCGTCCGACCATCGCCGCTCTCGCGGATCATTCTCACAAAGCGGCTATTATCAGCAAGGCCGCTTCATTATGGCTAGAAGAATTGGTGCATTCGAACCAACAGAACCCTAAAGCTGGAGCAGCAGAAGCTAATCTTTTTCCATAAAACTCTTACCATTACTTACTTTACCGATTCTGTGCACCCTGTGCACTCATTTTCCGGTTATCCCTTTATATATTTTTATTATTTATAATTTTTTTTTCAAACATACATAGGAAAGAAACCAGAAGTAGACTGCACAGAATGCACAAAACTACATAAATTCTTATCATTGACTAGCTTTTTACCGTTTTATTGCGGACGGCACTGCGTTTTCTAGTTAAGCCTTTTCTAAATTGCCCCCAAGTGTCTGCTCATCTGCAATAAAGCCCCTTAAACTTCATGAATATCACAAATATGATAAATATCATAAATGCTTAAGCACGCATTGCCGCGGAGTAACCGCTCTGCTACGGATTTGACGGTCTCACTTCTGCTTAGGGCGTTGCGGCTGAGGTCTGTCCGTCAGGGAGAGCCGCCGGCAAGGAACAGGCGGCCGAGCTGCGGATAGTCTGTGTACATCCCTTTCTGTGTACATCTTCGCCGACATGAGCGAACGGCTGGAACAGCACTCACCCTTGGCTGGGACAAAGGTGGCATGCTTGAACCGGCGCTAACAAGAATCAGCTCAAAAGAAACATCCGGCTACATCAGTCTCGTCAATGCCTCACATAACCTCATATGGATAGGATGTTTCCATGAGAATACTTTATTACATATACCCCTGACACAAAGGCAAAGCCTACCGTTTTCTTCATCTATCAGCGTTAAAGCCGATCAAGCCGCTGAAGCTATCAACCCATGCAGTAAATAACTCAATTCGTTTCGAAGAACTGCCTTCGAAGGCCTTCGATACCTATTCGGGGATTTGCTTCATTACTGGACTTCGTCTGGAACAGCAAATACTCACATCAGGCTAGTCAATGCCGCTCGTAGCTTTTCTATCTCGGCGTTCAGTGCTAAAATCCTTTCCTTCAGAATGGCATTCTCGATAATGAGTCCCTGCTTGTCAATGAGCGACTGTCTGTCAGTCAACGCTTCACTTCTCTCCGCCGATTGGGCTGATCCCGTCGGCTTGGCAGACACAGTTCTCTCTGCCTTACGTTCGGCCGGCTCAATGGCTTTCACCGGCACTGCCGCAACAGATGGAGCACCTTCTATGTGTTCGGGCCGCGCAACTTCTTTCACAAGGGTACGACTTGAACTCCTACCCTTCACCTTAGCTTTAGGCTTTGGCGACGTTGACGGCCTTGATGGCTTCGTCGGCCTAGCCGCTCTCTTCTTTTCCTGTTGAACCCAGTAACTTATCAGTCGCGCTTTAATGCCAAATTCGTTCGCTACTTTTGCAAAGCCAACTTCTTTCGCCATCGCTATTATTGTCGCTCTTTCTTCGGGGGTAAAGTCCCCTGAGCCTTTTGAAAGCTGGTCTTCTGTTGGAGCGGGGGCTTCTGTCGGAGCAGAGTCCTCTGCCGTTCGGGGTTCTCCAGCCTGGTCAACTCCTACAGTTTTATCGGGGTTAACTGATACTTTGCTCATGTCGGCTACTATTTCTTCCATTTAGTTTATAGGCCTTTCCATTTTTTTGTTTGATTCTAACACAGCAAAGTCCATTCAGACATTCTTCGCTTTTACGAGTATTAACCGACTTTCGCAGGAGTTACGGTCAAGCAGGAGCTGCGGTGGGAAGCCTTCTCGCCTTTGCCGACTTATGAAGGCACTAAGAAAAACGGGTTTTTCTCTTAGTTGGGGCATTAGGGGCAGGCTGGAGAAGATTCAAGCACACAATAAGCGGAAACATTACTACCGCTGTACTAGACTCCTCAGAAGCCCCTCACACCCGCAGCGAATATCATCATAAGCCTTCGCGAAGTTCCTTGTGTACCACGGATCTGATACTGACTTCTCTTCTCCGGCGAATGACATTAGAAGCCGAACTTTCTTCTTTGGATCATTCCCCACAATATGCTCGATACCCGCTAGGTTCTCCCGATCCATTGCAATTATCAAGTCCCACTTCTCATACTCATCGCTCCGAATCTGACGCGCTCGCCGTTTCTCGAATGGAATACCGCGCCGCTTCAGTTCGGCCTTCGCGTTCGGATAAATATCATTCCCAAGCTCTTCCGTCGTTGTGGCCGCTGAGGAGATCGTGAACTGCTCTGAAAGACCGGCCTGCTTGACCAAGTGTTTCATTATGAACTCCGCCATCGGTGAGCGGCAGATGTTTCCGTGGCACACAAATAGAATACGAATTGTCCTTTCACTTCCTTTGTTGTTCATGATAACATATATTAAAATTTAATGTGTTGTTGAGCATATTATGCGTATTGAGCACACTATTCGGAGAGAAATGAACATAATAATTGCATCAGACATTCACGGCGCTGTCTCGGACTGTACCAAATTTATAAAAGCCTGTTATCTTGAGCAGGTCGAAACGATTCTCCTGCTCGGTGATATTCTGGACGGAAACAAAGAAGTCGCTGAGCTACTCAATGCCTTGAACAGGGACAAAGGGATTTTCTGTGTACGCGGTAATTGTGATTATCCGGAAGACCAAGCTATGCTCGACTTCCCGATAATGGCTGAATATTGTCTGCTGTTCGTCCGCGACAGAGTCATTTTTGCTGCTCATGGACACAGGGCACTCCCCAACATTTCACCAGAGAGAAGCATCTTGCTTCATGGACACACTCATGCGCCGGCTTGGGACCGGAGCAAGGCCGGATTCCTTGATCTGTGTCCTGGTTCGGTCTCAAAGCCAAGACAAAACAGTCAGCGCGGTTACATGGTTTTGAACGACAACGGCTTCTTATGGAAAGATTTGGACGGAAGAACTTATCACGAGTTAAGGTTTTAAGAGAATAAGAACATAAAGGAGTAAACAAAACATGAAGACATTAGTTATCTACTTCAGCGCACAAGGAACAACTGCTAAGATCGCAAAAGAACTCGCGGCTAATATTAACGCTGACCTGTTCGAGATCAAACCCGCGGTACCTTACACAGCGGCCGACACCAGGTGGGTGAATCCGCTGGCGCGTTGCAACAGAGAGAAATTCGGCAAGAAGGACGTACCGGTTTCAGGTAAGCTGGAGAATCTTTCGGACTACGATACTGTGCTGATCGGCTTCCCTATTTGGTACGGTTCTGCTCCAAATATCGTGAACACATTCTGCAAAGACTACGACTGGAACGGAATCAGGGTATACGCTTTCGCCACATCCGGCGGCTCTGGTATCGGCAAAACAGCAGAGAAGTTAGCTCCATACCTGAAGGGGGCAGCTTCAGTTGACGCAAGGCTCGTCAGCAATGCGGGTGAAGTCAAAAGCTGGCTTGAAGCATAGTTATGGACAAAATTCAATGTGTTATAGATAGCATCACATTCCGCGACGAGAAGAATGGTTACACAGTTGTCAGGGTCAGCACAAATAATGACTCCTTCATTGCTGTGGGAGTCATGCCAGCTGTTCATGTCGGCAGTGTCTTCAACCTTTATGGCTCATGGAAGGTTCACCCCAGGTTCGGCTACGAGTTCGCTTTCCAGGAGTGTGAAGAAACTCTGCCGGCCACTATTGAAGGTATAAAGAACTACCTCGCCAGCGGTCTCATTAAGGGCATTGGCCCGTCTTATGCTGAAAAGATCGTCGATCGTTTCGGTGAAGCTACTCTCGATATTCTCGACAATGAGCCTGATAGGCTGTCTGAGATTCGGGGCATCGGTCCAAAGAAGTTAGAGAAGATAAAGAAGTGCTGGGCGGAGCAACAAGAAATTAGGAACATTATGCTCTTCCTTAAGTCCTATAACGTAAGTACCTCATTGGCCACAAAGATCTTCAAGCAATACGGCTCTCTGTCTATCCAGACCGTAACTGAGAATCCTTATCGCCTTGCTGATGAACTCTGGGGCGTCGGCTTCAAGACCGCTGATGATATTGCTTCTAAGCTGGGCTTTGAGCATGAACGATTCGAGAGACTCAGAAGCGGCATTCTCTACTCCATGAACAAGTTCTCAGAAGCGGGGCATTGCTATGCTGTCATAAGTGACTTGATGGCGTCTGCTATTGAGCTTCTGGAAGTTCAGGAGAATTTGATCACTGATGCCATAGACACAATGCTAGAGAACAGAGACCTGATACAAGAAGATGAAACCATCTACCTTCCCATGTATTACCATTCTGAAGTCGGGGTCGCTAGAAGGCTTCATGAGATCATGAACTCTTCCGGCTGGAGTTACTTTGACTACGACGACATTGACACAAACTACTATGACGAGACTCAGGTCGAAGCTATTGAAGCCGCTCTTAATGAAAAGGTTCTCGTCATCACTGGCGGTCCTGGAACGGGGAAGACCACCATCACTAAAGGCATTATTCAGGCATATCGAGAAGCCGGAGCTGAAGTCCTTCTCGCCGCTCCAACAGGAAGGGCTGCCAAGCGCCTGTCCGAAGTTACTCACATGGGAGCTAAGACCATTCACCGGCTTCTGGAAATGAGACCGCCGGACGGATTCCAGAGAGACGAGAACAACCAGCTCGAAGGAGATGTGCTTATCGTCGACGAGTGCTCAATGGTTGACCTGCTTCTCATGTACAGCCTGCTCAAAGCCGTTCCTGACCACATGACAGTCATTTTCGTGGGGGACGTGTGTCAGCTCCCCAGCGTCAGCGCTGGAAAGGTCTTAGCTGACATTATTGCTTCTGGGATCATTCCAGTCATAAGGCTGGAGAAGATATTCAGACAGGCTCAAAGGAGCAGCATCGTCACCAGTGCTCACAGGATCAATAAAGGCGAAATGCCCTATCTGACTGACCATGATTCAGACTTCTTGTTCATTGAGAGCGAAAACCCCGCTGAGAAGATTGTGGAGATTTGCCGTGGGGTTCTGCCGGAAATTGGAGATCAGCCGGAAGGTGGGGGTCTGCCAGAGCATAGAAGTATGTCCGACAGTGAAGCTATGCTTAAACAAGACATTAAACCGGTCGACATTCAGGTGCTCACACCAATGAGACGTGGGGATACCGGCGCAAACGCTCTCAACCTGCTCCTGCAAGAAGCTCTTAACCCCGACGGTATCAAGATTGCCGGCATTAACTTCAGACTCGGTGACAGAGTCATGCAGGTCAGGAACAACTATGAGAAGTCAGTCTTTAATGGCGATATAGGGATCGTCGACTGGGTAGACTCTGGTGAAGTCATGGTCCAATTTGACGACAAGCTGGTCGCATATGATACTTCCGAGCTTGACGAGCTCGTTCTCGCTTATGCTACTACTATTCATAAGGCCCAGGGACAAGAGTTCCCGTATGTGATTATGCCCATCGTGAAGGCTCATTTCATCATGCTTCAAAGGAATTTACTCTACACTGGAGTCACACGTGCTAAGAAGGGTCTCATTATGGTTGGCGAGAGAAAGGCTGTTTACATCGCCGTTATGAACAATAAGATCGTGGAAAGGAATACGAGACTGGGGGAGAGACTTAGAGCCGCCTTATCGGAATAGCAGGACAGACTAGGGCTGGTTATTGCCGAATATCGAATGTTGGCTTTGAGGGAGCTATCCTACAATCGTGTTCCATACAACGCCATTTCGGCAACATTCGATCCCAGCGTTCTCTAGCTCCCGAAAAGACTACATGAGATATTCGGCTATAACTTTCGGTTGAGCAAGTCATACCCACAGAGACCCCGTTCTCAACTTCACGCCGTTCCTGTGCAGCTTCTAATCTCCGCAAACTTGCTCACTACCGGCGCTCCATAAACTCTGCGCTCAAACCCCTTCAAATGAACTTACCGCTATCTCTCGAAATTGCAGAAGCTGCTTATCGTTTGTGTAAAACACATTCGCTCCTGAAACAACCGCCGTCGCCAGCTGCAATGCGTCCATTTGTTTGAATGCTTCATATCGGCTCCTTATCTTGGCTGCTTTGAAGGCTATAACGTCATTCACTGGAACTACTTCGCATTTTAAGGCTTTCAAGAAACGCTGGAAGTTATTAAGGACATCAAGCCTATTATGCTTGAAACAGCCGGTCGCATACTCCATTAACGTTATTGTCGATGTGCCGACTATCCCTTCGGTGAGTGCCCGCTGAAATAGATTCCTTGCTGTTGCAGAAGAGTTCTCAAGAGCATATATGAAAATTGATGTGTCAAAGAATGATCTCTTCATGGTCAACACGCTCTATTGGGATAATCCCCACGGTCATAATCTCTCAATCTTCTCACATACTCTTCAGGAGTCAGTCCGTCCCTGATATCGATACCGTCCTTAGGAACAAATTCTTCCCAGTTTATTTCACGAATGCTTTCAGGCTGATAAGTTAAAATTCCATTGTACGGGTTATAGTCTACTTTCATTTCCAGGCCGTCGTAAATGTTCATTGTCTCTACTATCGGCGCTGGTATTGTCAATGCGAAACTGTTACCTACTTTTCTTGCCTTCACGAGCATAGTATCACCCTTCTTCTTTTGGGGTGAGTATATACCGTATATACATACGGCGTCAAGAACGAATCTCGGCATAAAATAGCCTTGACTTTTATTGATTTTAGAGTGATTAATTACAAGCAAATTGTGTTCGGAAGCAGGTTTAATCACAAGAGGATTTTTAAGTACATACTTCATAGAATTTAGCAGTCTACGAAACGATAAAAATTAATGGTAATGATACATGAGCATCTCAAATTTGTCAAAAAAGAGGTATTCCTCTAAGTGAATTAAGCCCGCACTCGATGAAATTCCGAATAACTTTAAGCGATTAGCAGTCAGAAAGTCAGTCAGGTCGAAGTTTCGATTAAGACAAATTTCGATTAGGCCTGAAATTCAGTCAGGAGGAAAACGCAAATGGCAAGGAAGGGCGAGAATATTTTCAAGAGAAAAGACGGGCGCTGGGAAGGCCGCTACATTAAAGGCCATGAGAACGGGAAAGCGGTTTATGGCTACGTTTTCGCGAAGTCGTATTCAGAAGCGAAAAAGAAGAAAGCAGAAGCTATGGCAGGATTGTTGCCGCCGACAAGACAAGAAACTCGCAGAACACGCTCAATCCCTGAACAGCCTTTCATGAAGGATATAGCCTACCAATGGCTTGACGAGCTCAAGACCACACGCAGGAAGTCAACGGTGGTCAAGTACGAAGGGCAACTCCGCAATCATATCATTCCGGAATTTGGAGCCAAGCGCATCGACGAGATCAGCAATAACGATCTCATCTCCTTCAGCCGTAAACTGCTTCTCAAAATAGGGAGAAGCAACAAGCCACTTTCACCCAGAACTGCCGCTGATATTGTTTCAAGAATGCGGTCAATCCGCAAATTCTCAGTGCTGCACGGCTACGAAGTGAACTACGTTTCGGACTGCACTGAGATTCCACAGAGGGCTGAAAGGATACGAGTCCTGAGTGCCGAAGAAGAAAAGAAGCTGATGGAATACCTGAAGCATAACCCCAACCCGACTTCTCTCGGTATTCTCTTGTCGTTGTGCACCGGAATACGCCTGGGGGAACTCTGCGCTCTGAAATGGAGTGATTTTTCTCTGGAAGAACGGGAGTTCCACGTGAGCAAAACCATGCAAAGACTTCCGAATCAGGACAAGTTCGCTCTCAAGAAGACAACTGTTGAGATCGGGGAACCCAAGAGCCAGTCTTCTGTCAGAACCATTCCGCTTCCAGAGAAGCTCATGAGCTATCTTCGTTCAGCCTATTGCAACGATGCTTATATTTTGAGCGGCTATAAGCACTACTATATCGAACCGCGAACGATGGAGAATCGTTTCAAGGTTGTTCTCAAGAAATGCGGAATCAAGGACACAAAATTCCACACCCTTCGCCACACTTTTGCGACCAGGTGCGTTGAAGTTGGCTTTGACGTTAAGACCTTGAGCGAGATTCTTGGACACGCCAGCGTGAGCATAACGCTGAATCGATACGTGCATCCGAGCATGAGAACAAAGCACGAGAACATGAATAGGCTGAACGAGCTGTTTTGAAATTAGTTGTCAAAAAGCTGGGCAGATTTTAGATAAAGCCGCTTGGTTGCGGGTATTTAAGGGGGATTCTTCGTAGACTGCTAAATTCTACGAAAGTTCATTGAGTTAGCGTCGATCATTTTTCTTATGAAACAAAATACAACAGAATCTAACACATAAAAAGGGGGATTTCATATAAATGAAGAAGTTTGTAGCCATCTTAACGACAGCATTTCTTCTGTGCTGTACAGGAAACGCTGTCGCAATAACAGTCATAAGGACTGTAAGTATTGACGTTGAGAATGTCAAAGTGATTTCGCCAGGGAAGGCAAATATCCTAACTCCTGACAATCTCATGACACCATCAACTCAGCAGAATGCTATTCAGAATCTTGCAGACCTTCTAGGAGCTCTAAAAGATTTGGTACCAGGTGCATCAATCATCGCTCCGGTTCAGAATGCATCTAATATCTCTGAGATCGCATCGTCAACGTACACAGGTAACACCTCTCGGGATATTGAGAACGCTTCAGCTAGGATCAAGAACAAGAGCGGTGGAGATACAAAGAGGGCTATAGGTGTTCTGCCTTCTTTCATAACTCAGTCTTCAGGTCTTCAGCCTATTGACCTGCCGAAGTTTGACAGTAGTTTTTATGGGCGTAAGATCAGCATCGAGATGGGGAAACGCAAAAAACCAGAGGCTGAGCAACCTGAAGAAAGTGGGAGCAGAGAAGCTGTATTCTTTGACAGTACGGGTACGCAGACTGATGTCATACCTGGGGGAGGCTTCGGGAATCATAGTGCAGACGAGGGAATTGTTACAGCGGTTGTTTATGTTGAGGCAGAAAGAACATATGACCCTGTAACGATTACTGAGGTAACTGCTGGGGAAGAAGCATCATTTGATACAGCTTCAGGCACTGAGCTAAAATTACTGGTAACAGCAGCAGAGGATGTTGAAGAAATTGTATATACCACTCGTACGTTTTCGCCTTTAGTCCCTGAGTCAGTCAGAGCGCTACTTACCTCAGAAACGGGCATAGCTGATATGAAGCTGTTTCTTCCAGGTGCTGCCAAAAACGGAGACTGGACACTAACAACAGGTGAAACGTCCTACATGCAGAGCTGGGATTTAGCTGAGGTCTGCATTCTTCCAGCTCTTACCATTCAGGAGAACGGCAGGTATATTGCCGCAATATCATTCGACAGCACACCAGAGGCAGATCACATTTCGCTTCCAAAGTTTTATCCGTCTGGAATAACGAACGGAGCAACTGATGCGAATATATACGTGATCAGCGGCGACAATGTTTATGACCTGAGAGTCGCGGATAACATTGGTCTTATTCGCAGTGATACACCTGCATATATCGTATTCACAGCTTCAGGGGACATAACTAGGCCACTCATCGCACTTACAGCAAAAAACAATGACGGCCTGAGCTGGGAATATGCATATACCATAGACTCTGTGGGCTCATTCCAAAGCCTCATGCAGTACAGCGCGGAAAGATACTACAAGCTAAATGCTGACATTGAGTTGAATCTCAACAGCATACACAGAGGAGAATTTGTTGGGCATTTCGATGGACAAGGTCATACGGTAAACATTGTAGATGGGAATGGACTGTTCGAGAGCATCAGAACAAGAGGGATAGTACCAGCGGTTATTAACCTGAACCTGACTGGAACCGGAATGCTTGCAGAGAATTTCTACTCAGGAATAATTGAGAACTGCAGCTTTGACGTTGACACTGAGGCTGAACTTGATGCAGGCGGAATCATTGCTTTCATGGGAGGAGGGACTGTAAGAAACTGCAACGTAATTGCGACAGTGACATCTCATTCTGGTTCGGCAGGAGGGATTGTCGGAAAAATTGACAACTCCGGCACAGACAGTACATGCCTAATCCTGAATTGCAATGTTGAGTCTGCGTCGATCAACGGAGTATACAGCGGAGGAATAGCAGGCGAGGAAAAGGGGGACTTCTTTGCTATAAATCTTTCAGGGAACTCATGGCCTAATGCCTATCAGCAAGTCGGTCTGATGAATGTAGTAATATCATCGTCAGACATTAACCCTCAGGAAGCGTGGAATGGACACAGCTACCAAGTGTTCAATACCTCGACAACATGGGAAGCTGCAAAGGCCTTCTGCGAATCAGTAGGAGCTCATCTCGCAACAATCACAAGTTTTGAGGAGCAGAAATTCATCGAATCCCTGATGAAGAAATCACAGATTGATAACTACGCCTACTGGATAGGAGCAAATGCTGACGGTTCAGGCTGGTGGACTTGGGTAACTGATGAGGTTTTCGAGAAGCAGTACGAAAATTTCGCAAACGGGCAACCAAACGGATCAGGGAACTATCTCCAGATTTTTGCCGATGTTCCGTCAGAACACGGGAGTGGGTATGCTTTTGGAGGATGGGACGATACTTCAGGCTACGTAGTAAGCAATGATATCATAATCAAAAGGGGCTTTATCTGTGAATGGGATGAGGAACAGAAAAAAGTAGAAGAAGCTCCTTTGAATCGAGACTTCCGCATGTGGCAGGAATATCCTGACGACTACAAAATGGAAGATGGTGAATATCACTACGGTGTTATTCCAGCCCCTGAAGACACATCACACCTTAGTGGTAACACTCCTAAAGAGGATGCAGTAAGTGATATTCCAGTTCATTATGACGGAAGAACTGCGATTGAACTTCCTGAAGCAAGGAATCAGGGTAATTTCAACACTTGCTGGGCATTCGCATCAATAGGAGCCGCAGAAGCTGATTACTTAGCGCGTGGACTTGACGTACTCGGAGAGAATCCTGACTTGTCGGAACTCTATGTTGCCTGGTTTGGTAGCATACAGGAAAAGGAAGTTGACCATGATTTCCTAAACAGCGGGGGCTTCTCTAGCATTGCGGAAAATCTACTCAAGGGCGGAAATGCTTTCCCTGTTAAAGAGTCAGAAATGCCTTACTCTGTAGCAGGGGATGGAAGCGGCAATACAGACAGTATTGTAGAGGCATTTCTCAATGGGCGTGGGGCTGGGGATTTTGCCAGGTCCGGAATTGTCCTAAACGATACGAAAGTGCTGGGACTTTTCCGCGTTGAGACAACTGACGAAGCCGTAAAGAGAAACATAAAGGAACATGGTGCAGTCTACTTCCACTACGTCAGCGACAAAAATGCGTACAGCAGTGAATACAATTCGTATTATTCCGCGAATAATGACGGAGAATATCACGCTGCCCTCATAGTAGGATGGGACGATGATTTTCCTGCTTCCAGCTTCGACAGAAAACCCCAGTCAAACGGTGCCTGGCTCGTGAGAAATTCGTGGGGCAAGGAATGGGGCGAAAACGGATACTTCTGGATGTCCTATGAGCAGGCCGATACAGATGCAGGTATGTCAAACGGAACTGTATTTATCGTGAGCAGAGATTTAACGCCAAGTTTTTCCGACGAGAAAGGTGTTGTAGTGTACGAGCATGATGAGAGCGGAAAGGCAAAGAATATTACGCCAAAATGGTCTGCAAACATATTCTGTTCTGATAGGAATGAAACGCTTGAACAAATTTCATTCTACACTACGGACAACAACGCAAGGTACAAAGTCTTCGTGAACAACTTCGGCAAGAACAAGCCGACAGATCCAGGAGATGCTGAAACTCCGATATTGAGCGGAGATGCTCCTTTCATGGGTTATCACAGGGTAAGCCTTCCTCAAGCTATAGAGCTTTATTCGGGCGACTACTATGCTGTGATCGTCAAGATGGAACTGGATTCAGGATATGAATATCCCACAGGTGTTGAGACGAGCATAGACAAGTACATAACCGCTTATGTTAGCAAAGGCGAAAGTTTCTTTGCAGAGGGTGAACCAGTGCCTTCAGTGTGGCAGGACGGCGAAAATATCGACGGTAATGCGTATAATGCGTGTATTAAGGCGTTCACACTTCCAAGAATAACTTACGATGTCGCGCCATCAATAACGACAAACGAGCTGGGAAATGCTTCAGAGGGCGAAGAATATAAGTTTACCCTTGAGGCTTCTGGTACTCAGCCAATTGAGTGGAGATGTGGTAACATTCCTATTAACTTTGCACTCAGCAGACAAGGCGTAATCAGTGGAATACCTGAAGAACCTGGAGAGTATGAGCTTAAGTTCACGGCCTTTAATAACGCCGGGACAACAGAAAAAACGCTGAAATTCAAAGTCGCAGAAAAGGAAGTACCGCCTTCTCATGATGTTGCACCGACAATAATGACGGAAAAGCTGGACGATGCTTCGGAAGGTGAGGAATACACATTTACCCTTGTGGCTTCAGGCACTCAGCCAATTAAGTGGAGATGTGCGAATATCCCTCAAGGCCTTACACTCAGTGAACAGGGCATAATCAGTGGAATACCTGAAGAACCTGGAGAGTATGAGCTTAAGTTCACGGCTTTTAATAACGCCGGGACAGCAGAAAAAACACTGAAATTCAAAGTCGCAGAAAAGGAAATTTTGCCAACTCCTCCTAACATTTCTGATGACATTGAACCAGAATCTGAAGATATCATCATTGGCATATCTTCCTCAAATGGCGGGGGCTGTTCATCAGGAACAGGAATAGCCTACGTAGTTGCCGGACTTCTGATTCTCATAAGGAAGCGAGGCAGAGTATGAGAAGGATAAACATACGCCGGAGCTTCTGCTTCAGGCGTGAGGAAAAACCTCCTTAAAGTGGTAAAACAATGTGTGAAGCCAATCGGAATCTATAAAAAAGGAGGATCAATTATTATGAACAAGAAAGCAACAATTTTGGCTTTTGCAGTCTTGTTTGTGTTATCAGTTATTCCAGGAATTGCCTCAGCAGATACAATAAACCGAGGGCTTATGGGACTGACACCGTACAAGTACGCAAAAGTCTACACACTCACCTCGGGAAGGTACTACGAGCTTTACTCGGATTCAAACCTTACCCAGAGACTCTCGTCGACACACTGGACCGGCGAGAATGATGATGTCTGGCTCATAGGTGCCGGAAGAACAAGCAGGGGAGTATCCTATGCTAGGATAAAATATCCTTCTGGAAACAGTCGTATAGAGGCATACGCGAAACTTCAGGACTTGTTCGTATCCGGAAAGCTAGATGCAGCACCAAGGCAGGCTAAGTCAGGCTATTACGGGATGTACAAGCGAAAGAACGAAGGCAGGGATTTCAACTGGTGGATTGACCCAGGCGACAATATTTACCTTCTCACGAAAGAGAACAAGTGGTGTCAGGTCATGTATCCCGCTGGTAGCCTCTGGCGTATCGCGTGGATGCCTGAGAGCGATTATAATGCGCTATTCAAAGAGCCTGTGCCAGGAGACGATGAGGTTGCTAGGAATAAGGTCGTTGCTTACGCGGAGGAGGTGTTAAATACTGAGTGGAATGCTGAAGAATACATACTGATGTACACAAAGAAGGCAACAAGAAGTGGGACTGGTGCTATCAATTTCACATACAGTGATACTGACAGCACACCGATGGTTGTTAAGGGTACAACAAGAGGACTACCGTATACGCTTTCTTCATGGAATGGAGGCAAGGAGTGTACATACAAAGAGTACACAAATCTGACCGCTAATAACAAATATGCTGTATCCCGACAGTACAACTACAACGGAACTAGGGTAAGCATGAATTACGGTACATCATGCGCTACTTTTGTAACGGATTGTATACAGCATGGTTTAGAGGGTGCGCCTATCGAGCATATGGTTTGGTTTCACAATGGTGATTACTGGAGAAACTATGTAACCAAGGGAACGAGAGACACAGCAGGGTACGGCAAGTTGAAAAAGGGGGATTATGTTGATAATGAAAATTACCACGTAATGTTGGTAATCGACAATGATGGTAGCGGTATAACCGTAATAGAGCAGACAACACCAGATGAAGCTAAGAGGAAATGCAAAAACCTAGATCACTGGGAGTACGTTACATTCAGAGACGTACCAGGCTCTTACAAAGTAAAGCGTTTATGTATGGAGTGTGACGGTTGCAAAGAGAGCAACATGGGAACACGTAAAAAACGTTACCCTTACACAGGAACAGGGTCGCTACAAGCAAACGGCTACTACCCTATGTACGTAACATACCCATCAAACCCTGTATCTGCGCCCGAAATCACCAACTATGTGCCAAGTAACTCTGCAATCGTCGGACAACCCTACAGCTTCCAGTGCAAGGCTGACAATGACCCAACAGAATGGAGCGTCTCGGAAGGCAATATACCATCAAACGCAAGTTCCACAATGAGACAGTACTGTCGCACTACAATCCCGCCAGGGCTGTCAATAAACTCCTCGACCGGAGAAATCAACGGCACACCAACATCAACAACTGATGGAAAATCCGCGTGGTACCCTCTGTATTACTACTTCACTGTTAAAGCATCAAATGCAGGCGGTGAGGATAGCAAGCAGTCCTTTATATGCGTGTATGAACCTCCGGCCATTACAACAAATGCGACACTTTCTAACGCTACTGAGCAAACATCCTACAGCCAGAATATAAATGCTGAAGGTACGGAGTCCTCAATGCGTTGGAAGTTGAAATCAGGCCATCTTCCGCAAGGCCTGAGCTTCAATTGGTCTCAAAGCAAGCGGACTGCAACAATCAGCGGTACACCTAAAAAAGGTACAGCAGGCACATACAAGTTCACGATAGAGTGCAACAATGCGGCTGGCCTTGCTGTTGGCACAAAGGAGTTTACCCTGAAGGTCATCGCGAAAAATGAACCCGTCGCTACAGATAAGATGTGGTTCACAAAATATTGGGGCGGTGCTAAGAACGTATGCTCATTCAAAGACAGCAAGATTGGCGAAACTTACTTAGACAGTGCCTGTATCGATTGGGCGTCAACCATGTACTATTCGCGGCTCCTTATGTCAGGCACAAGGGTAACCGTTGAATCAGGAAGTCTTCCTGCGGGATTATCGGTCAGAATTTCCGGCATGTATGTATACCTTGAAGGAACACCGACAAAAGCGGGCATGTACTCGTTCAAGCTCAGGGTCACAAATGGCTACTCGGAGTATACGGAACATGACTTCACCATGACGATAGCACCTCAAGGCAGAACAGATGAATGGGCAGATTCAAATATGTCAACTCGCTGGTCTTACTTGTCAGGAAAAGTGGGTACGCCATACAGAGATTTCATCAAAGTTAATGGCGGAACGTCACCGTACTCAGTCAGAGTTGTTGAAGGCGGTTTGTTCGGTATGGAGCTGTCAGTCAACGGAAATCTAATCTATCTTTCCGGCACACCGAGAAGAAATGTCTACTCCTTCACGATGAGGATAAAAGGTGCTCATAACGGCTATGTTGACAAGAAGTGCACTGTCAATATGGCTGAAAACAGAGCTTACCAGAAAGCCAGTGCCGCGGTCTACGAGAAGACTACAAAGCCCAAGTTCCTAACGTCAAAGCTCCCTGACGCGACTATAGGCAGAGAATGGTCGGCACAGCTTGAAGCAAATGGCACCAAACCCATAATCTGGAAATGCAACGAGAATGACATACCTGAGGGATTCACTCTCAGCGACACCGGATTACTCAGTGGTATACCTTTGGAGCTGAAGAAGTGCAAATTCAAGATTACGGTGGAAAATTCGGCAGGAAAGGTAACAAAAACCTTCTCGATTAATGTCAAACAAGAGAAACCTTCCATAACGACTTCCACCATACCCTACGGCGTGGTGAAGGCTCCATACAGCATCACACTTGAAGCGGATGGGACAGATCCGATAAAGTGGAGCAAATCGGGCAAATTCCCTTCTGGTATGAAGCTAGTAGCGAAGACAGGGGAAATCACAGGTAAACCCAAAAAGGCTGGAAATTATAAATTCACAGTGAAAGCTAAAAACAAGGGTGGTACTGATACTGTCTCAATACAGATGGTCGTATATGCTGAAGAGCCAAAAAGTGAAGGCGCGATAGTAGCATCAGCATTCTCACCTATAGTCATTGAGGAGACCGAACATACCAACGCTGAACTCTACGTGATAAGCGGAGACGAGGAGATCGATGGCGAAATCACAGTCGAACCTGGGAAGAGTCTTGAGTTTGGTCTTCTGGGCTGGACTGACGAATATGGCTATGAAGTTGAGAACCCAGACACAGAAATACTCATCGACGGAATCCCAGCAGAAGGCATAGAGATTTCGGATGAAGACACGTTCATTCTTCCAGCCGAGTATGTGAACGGAACATTCTCAGTCTGTGCAAGAGCAATATTGGAATCGGAAGACATGGGACTCTATTCTGGAACCGTAACGGTGAAGGCGGAAGCTCAGGTCGAAGACACTGAAGATTCAGAAACCATGCCTGAAACTTCAGGAAGTTCATCAACCGGATGTAATTCAGGGTTTGCAGGGATAATCCTGCTATCCCTATACGGCATCATAACAAGCAGGAAAAAGTAAGTCTGCAAGCAAGAAAGCCCCCTTTCTTCTTTGAATGGGGGATTTCTTTGTGGTAAAAATTAAAATATATAGTCTTATGTTAAAAATACAGATATTTGGGGTTGGGGATGCGGACTTCATGGCTGGAAGGAGCTATATTCCTATCATTGTTACAACATCTGAAGATGAAAGCCAAAGTGGTGGCTGTAATGCTGGAATTGAAGGAACAATCTTAGAACGTGTCTTCACAAGATTAATGATTCATGATACTCTAATAAAAAAAGGAGCT